>JAQGHS010000239.1 GCA_028291605.1 Planctomycetaceae bacterium
GTCTTCTTACCATCCTTCTCGATAGTCACTTTCTCGCCGCGCTGGCAGAGAATTCCGCGGCCACGCTCTTCGTAGTTGATTCCCGAGTACGTCTCACCCGCCTCGAAATCGGCCTGGTAGCCACCGACCACCCAGTTGCCGTGATCCTTGCTGCGGTATTGAATCCCCGAGTTGCCGCCGACAATCTTGAAATCGAGCCGCAATTCGAAATCATCAACCGGGCCGTCCTTCCAAATCAGGAACGTATTGCCGCTAGTCGGATTCTCCTTGGTCGTGGTGCCGGTGATGGCCCCATCCTTCACCGACCAGAACTTGGGATTCCCATCCCAGCCCTCGAGGTCCTTACCATTGAAGATGGCCTTGAAATCCGCATCATCATCCGCAGCCTGAGCCGCCACCGGAGCAAACAGCCCGGTCAACAGCAACAAGCCGCACAGCACTGCCGGCAGCCGACGATTGATCAATACCATAGCGCGTTAATCCTCACGAGTTAGAGCGAATCACGAGTTGCAGACTCTGCGAGATACCGAAGTCGCACCCCCGAAACAGGGCGACGAATGTCCTCCGGCCTGCAGGATAGTCTACACAGCCCGCGAGCGATGATCCAGAATGAGCCCCCGAGGGGCCGTAGGATGGCCGCCCCGGCCGTCGAATTCTTCGCCCTTCCGATTTCCACTTTTTCTCAGGCTGGTCAGATACAATGAGCCGAATGCGTGCCCATTTGAACAGAAAGATGGCCGAGACGGCCATCCTACGGCTGAAGTGTTACCGTCCGCACGTCAATCCACGTTCACAAAGAACTCATGCAAGGGAAGCAGTCCCACCAGAGCCGCATGCATTTCAACGTAGTTCTGGTCCACCATCCGGCGGCGCTTCGCGATCTCCGTGAGTCCTGCATTCAGCACAGACTCCCACTCCTCCGCCATCAAAAACTTCCTGGAGGACTTGTTGCTCGATCCCGACATGTACCCCTTTTTTACGGCCTGATCGGCTTGTTTCGGGATAAGAGATGCCCGTTCGTCGTTGACGCACAGGACACCATCATGATTGCGACCTCTGATTCCCAGAACCCCATTGGCAGACGAGTAGTTCTCTTTCATTTGTCGCTCCAGTTCGTCCGCCACTTCGTGGCAAGTCTTGCGGAATGAGTCCGCAGATACGCTCATGTCGCGCAGGAGATGCTTGATTTTCGGAAGTCTCTTGGTCTTCGAATCGGACAATGCCTCGGGCAGAGCTAAAAAAAAGTGATAGTCGCGACCGTCAAATGAACTGTCATGGCTCCAAGAAAACTGTCCCGGAAGAAAACTAAAATAGACGGGCTTGCGGCGAGATTCATAGGAGGGCCAGAGGTCAAATTCGAGCCTCGGGTAGAGTGAGTCCAATCCCGAGTACTCTTGATGACCGAAAAAGACCTTCCAGCCGTTCGGTAAATAACGATCTGCTTTCACCAATGCATAGTCGGGACAGGCTTTCTGATTTTCGCTCAACACGCACTCGATCCGCAGCATACTAAAAGCGCCACTGACACCACGCGGTCGATACCCACGTTCGGGATCCACCAAGTCGGGCACATTGGTCCAAAATTCACAATACTTCCGTTGTACGGGCGGAAACGCAGAGACCGGGGTGAGCTTGTTCCAGGCGACATGGACATCCTCGGGCCGCTTATATTTCTTAAACAACTCTTCCCACTTCAGGACTGTCGAACGTACCTGAGGCGTTTGGAAATTGAGCGCCTCAAAATCCACGAATTTCGGTTCGGGAATCGGCTCATCCTTGACGGGCTGCAGCCCTGCCAGGAAAGAGGGCACAGGCACGGTCAGAGGTTTTGCAGGCTTGGCAGGAGGAAATACTCGATCACAGCTCGCGGTAAAGACCAGCAAACCTATCACTAGAAGTTTGAGTATTTGAGACATCTGAGCGCCCGCAACCAGATCATCGATCATTGAACAGAGTGACGAACGTCCTCTGTACATAGCATAGCCTGATACGGGCCTGACGCCAATGATGATCGTGAACTGGCACGCCCCATGCTGGGTTCAAACCGTTCCTGGCCGGCATCACATTATCGGCTGACAACCTGCTCGGAATCCGCGGTAGCGACCCGTCTCCAAGTCAAAAACTCGTTCAGCGAATCCGTAATTTTCTCTCGAATCTCGCCATCCCAATGGTAGAAAAAGACCGGCGGGTCATTCTCGTTCTGATCCAGAAGCTCTAGATAATACAACCCGCCTGATCCGTCGGTGGCAAACGGCAGCTGACTCGAAGTCAACAATTTTCCCGGCCACAGATCGACGATTGACTGACCGTCCGCCGGAAAGAAACAGATGATCGGCCAATAATCTTCGGGCGACTTCGAGTCCGGGGGTACCACCTCTAAGTCAATGGTTCGAACGATCTGGCTATCGGAGTACAGACTTCGGTACGCGTCCGGCACCGGTCGACCGAGCTGCGACTCAATCGCAGCGAAATCGGGGTGACTAAAACGAGCCTCATACTCCGGCGTCCCATAAACTCGTTCGGGATGTTCGCGCTTCAGCGTTTCATAATCGCGCTGTTCGCGCCGAGTCCGCAGGCGTTCCCGGATTTTCAAAAATAAGAACGCCGTACCGATGATCAGAACGCAGTACAAGGTGAGGAACAGAGATTCAAGCATAGAACTTCAGTTGGCCTCAAGTCGCTTCTGCCATTCGGCCAATCGCTCCTGAACAGGCCCGCGGCCTCCAGAGCCATAGCTCTTCAGAGCCGCGACGACATTATGCGTCCCCAGCACTTGCGACACGTCTGCGGTGATCTTGTCGCAAGCCTGTTGCAGATCGCCCAGCGGTACATCCGCGAGTTTGCATTTGCGAGATTCGCACAACGCGACCAGTTTCCCGACGACCTCGTGGCCGGTCCGCATCGGCACACCACGCAGGATGAGATATTCCATCAGCGTGGTCGCGTCTAAAAAACCTTCTTCCAGGCGGGCGTTGATTTTGTCGAGTTGCAACTGGGCCCCCGCCACAATGGACGGAGCCAGCTCGAGGCACGATTTGATCGTATCGAACGCGGCGAACAGCGCAAGTTTGTCTTCCTGCAAGTCGCGGTTGTAGGCCATCGGCAGCCCTTTGACCAACAGGAACAACTGCTGGGCCGACGCGATCACCCGGGCCGACTTGCCACGAATCAATTCCAGGACATCCGGATTTCGCTTCTGCGGCATGATCGACGAGCCGGTGGTATAGGCATGCGGCAACTTCAGATAGCTGAATTCTGTCGTGCACCACAGGATCCACTCTTCAGCCCAGGTACTCAAATGAGCCGC
>JAQGHS010000042.1 GCA_028291605.1 Planctomycetaceae bacterium
TACTGCGATCACTAACAATCTGGAGCCTGTGTTTCGCATGCCTGGCGGGCAGTGCTCCGCTGTTCGTATTCGCAGAGCCCGGCGACAAAGATAAATCGGGCAAGAAGCAGGAGTCGGCGAAGGTCGATTCTTCCGACAAGTCTCCCGATAAAAAGACTGATAAGAAAGTTGAAGCCGACGCCAGGAACGCGAACAAGTCGAATCAAAAGGTCGCCGCCAAGAATAATCAGGAGATGACTCCGGAACGTGAGCAGTCGGCATTGGATTTCGTTGAGCAGAATCATCCGAAGCTCGCGAAGTTGATTTCGCTCTTGAAGACTTCGAATCCCAAGGAATATCAGCGGGCACTCAAGGAGCTGTATCGCACGAGCGATCGGTTGGCAGGCATCCGCACGAAGGACCCCGCCCGCTACGAACTTGAACTGGATGCCTGGAAGCTGCAATCACACGTGCGGTTACTGGCCGCTCGGATGACGATGGAAGACGACCCGGAGATCGAACAGGAACTCCGCGGGATGTTGAAGAAGAAGGCCGAGAATCAGCTCAAGCTGCTGCAGAATGAACGCGAGTCCCTGCAGGCTCGGTTGAAGCAAGTCGAAACGCAGATCGAGCGCAGCTCTAAGTCACAAGACGAATTCGTGCAGCAGGAATATGACCGGCTGTTGAAACGAACCGAGCGCGAAAAGCAGGCGTTTGTCCCCAAGGCCAATCCCGGAAAACCGGCCGGCAATAAAAAGGGGAACGTCACAAAACCCGCCGACACCGTAGGTGTCGAGAAAAGATAGTCAAAGAGAGTCGTTGTTCGCTCCGCGAACAGAACGCATTCGCAGCATCGGGATTGAATAAGAGTTCAACGCACATCAGCCGGAACGCACTCGCGCACGGTTCGAGTCCTAATTAAAGCTCCGAACCGTGGGCTAGCACCCAGCGGCTGATGAATTGGATTAAGGATGGATGCCTTGTCCGTCCTGCGTACAAGTATTAATAAAAAAACGACGGCCGGGGCGGCCATCCTACAGCCCTATGTTTGAAGGAACAAATCCATGAGACAGTCGATCGCCATGTGGATGGCCCTCCTCGCTTGCGGCACCGCGAGTACCTTACCGGCTGCGGAAGCTCTTAAACCGGCCAACGAGCGTTTTGCCGCGGAAACCCAGGAAGCTCCCAGCTTCCAGCGGCATGTCCTGCCCTTGATGGGACGCCTCGGTTGCAACGGCCGGTCGTGCCATGGTTCATTCCAGGGCCAGGGTGGCTTCCGCCTCTCGCTATTTGGATACGACTTCAAAGCCGACCATGACGCCTTGCTGAAGAGCGAGAAGCCGCGGGTTGATCTGACTGACGTGCCCGAAAGCTTGATGCTCCTCAAGGCGTCGCTCGAGACTCCCCATAAAGGCGGCAAGCGCATGGAAGTCGACAGTTGGGAGTACAAGCTCCTGACGCGTTGGATTCAAACGGGTGCCAAGGGGGTCGAAGAAGACGACATTGGCTTTGAACGGTTGGAAATCTCCCCGACGCAAATCGTCTTCACCAAACCCGGTGAGACCGTTCAATTGAAGGTCACGGCGATCTGGCGTGATGGGCAACAGGAAGACGTCACCCCGTTGTGTCGCTTCCGGACGAATGATGAATCGGTTAGCGAAATCAGCCTGAATGGTGTGGTCAAGTCGCTCGGTGTTGGTGACACCCACATCGTGGCCTTTTATGACAACGGTGTCGCACCCGTTCAAACGCTGTTGCCAGTCAGCAACCAAGTCGGCCCGAACTATCCCGCAATTCCCACACCGACCAAGGTCGACGAGCTGGTCGTCCAAAAACTCAAGACACTCGGAATGATTCCCTCGGAGGTCAGCACTGACGCCGAGTTCCTGCGACGCGTGAGTCTCGACATGACCGGCACGTTGCCGTCCCCGGTTGAAGTTGAAGCGTTCCTGGCGGATTCCTCCGCGGACAAACGAGCCAAGAAGGTTGACGAACTGCTCGAGCGTCCCGCGTATTCGGCATGGTGGGCGACGCGAATTTCTGATGTGTTGGGCAACAATCCGGTGAATTTTCTGGATAACAATAACGGGACGAGTCAGCGTTCTTCGACGCTGTGGTACAACTGGCTCCAGACGCGGCTCCGCGACAACATGCCGTACGACAAGATCATTGAGGGCATGCTGGTGGCGAACAGCCGCAAGGCCGGGCAATCTTACGACGACTTCATCGCCGAGATGGCTGCTGCTTATCGCAAAGAGAGCCCGACTGATCTGAATGCCCACGAATCGGTCCCCTACTTCTGGGAACGCCGAACCTTCAATCAACCCCCGGAACGGTCGATGGCTGTGGCCTATGCCTTCCTGGGAGTTCGGCTGCAGTGTGCTCAATGTCACAAGCACCCATTCGATCAATGGACCCAGGACGATTTCAATCAGTTCACCAACTTCTTCGGACGGGTCGTTTATCGCGAACCGGCCGATAAGGAAGCGAAGGCTCGCTACAACGAGCTCCAAAAAATTGTGAAGGCAGACAAGAAGGACAAGGGGAAGTCATTGCTGGCCGCTGGGCAACCCTTCCCCTTCCGCGAAGTCTATGTGCAGGCGAACGGCGCCCCTGAGAAGAAGGGCAATGACAAGAACAAGAGGCCCAAGGTGACTCAGTCGGTCACAGCACGGGCCTTGGGTGAGGAACAAGTCGCGCTCAATGGCGATGTCGATCCCCGCCAATTACTGATGAACTGGCTGCGTGAGAAGGATAACCCCTACTTCGCCAAAGCCTTTGTGAATCGCATCTGGGCCGGGTATTTCGGAGTCGGCATCATTGAGCCCGCTGACGATCTGAATCTGGCCAATCCCCCCAGCAACGCCGCGCTGCTGACCTATCTGGAACAGGGCTTTGTGGCCCGCGGATACGACATCAAGTGGTTGCACCGTGAGATCGCCAACAGTCGGACCTATCAACTGAGCTGGCGAACCAACGAGACCAACCTGCACGACAATCGCAACTTCAGTCACTCCATCCCGCGCCGATTGCCGGCGGAAGTGGCCGTCGATGCGATCCAGCTCGCGTTGGCGACAGACGATCAAATTGCCCAATGGGTCAAGGATCCGACTGGCCGCACGATTTCCAAGACTGACGGGTACGTTCGAAACCGCGGTAATGCGGATTACGCTCTGGGGATCTTCGGACGTCCGGCTCGCTTGACGAACTGCGATTGCGAACGCTCACCCGAGCCCAGCTTGTTGCAGACGATCTACCTGCGGAACGATGGCGAGGTGTTCCGTAAGCTGAATGAGAGTGGCTGGCTCCGCGAAATTGATAAGCGACTCGGAGCTGAGTTGGCTGTTGTTCAGCGTGGTAAGAAGCAGGGCGAGAAGATGGCTCAACAAGGTAAGAATCAACGCCAGGCCCTGAAGAACGCGATCGAGAAATCGACAGCCTTAATCGCCAAACTGAAGGCAGGCGAGCAGACTCCTGAGAAGCTGGCGGAACTGGCCACTGCGGAAAAGGCATTGGCGAAGCAGGAACGCAGATTCGCGAATTTGAAGGACGCCGTGCCGGATGTTCCCGCGGAACCCGGTGTCGAAGTGGCCGTCACCAAGGCCCCGGAAAATAAACTGGCTGATGCCGATTGGGACAGCTTGATCCGGCAGGCCTACTTGCGAACGGTCAGCCGTCCACCAACTGCCGAGGAACTGCAACGTTCGAGGCAGTACATTACGGAATCGGAGCAGACCTCGACGGGCATGCGTGACGTGGTGTGGGCATTGCTGAACACTAAAGAGTTTATCGTCAACCATTAAACTGTAGGATGGGCACTCCTGCCCGTCTTCTTCGAACTGCAAACAGGTGACGGGCAAGAGTGCCCGTCCTACGGAATACCAAAAGGACGAATCATGGCTCTCCATCACTACTGCGACGGCGTGCGACGGCGAGATTTTCTGAAGGCCGGTTTCCTGGGTGGCCTGGGACTTTCTCTGGCGGATTACCTCCGACTCGAAGCCCGTGGTCAGACGCAGGCCGCGAAGGCCACCTCGGCCATCTTCATCAATCTGGCGGGTGGTCCGACTCACATGGACACCTTCGACCTGAAGCCCAAGGCGGCCAGCGAATTCCGCGGTGAATTCAATCCGATTGCGACCAATGTTCCCGGCGTCGAGATCTCGGAACACTTGCCGAAGCTGGCGCAATTGGCCGATAAGTTTGCGATCTTGCGTGGTGTCAGCCATACGCTCGCTGCCCATGAACTGGGCACCAAGTACATGATCACGGGCAATCGGCCCATTCCGTCAGTTGAATACCCTGGCTATGGGGCTGTTGTTGCCAAAGAGCTGCCTTCGGCCGAAGATCTGCCGAAGTTCGTGGCCATCCCCAATACGCCGCAAGTGCCGGGTTATCTGGGTATCGAATACGCTCCGATGTCGACGACCGCGACACCCAAGCCCGGCGAGAAATTTAATGTACGCGGGATTTCGCTGGCCGGCGGTCTGACGGTGGCGAAAGTCGAACGCCGCGAGAAATTGCTGACCGATCTCGATACCGCATTCAAGGGTTTCGAGCAAAAGAATGATCTCTTAAAGGGACTCGATCAATTCTCTGAACAAGCTCAGCGGATCATCATGTCGCAGCGGACTCGAGACGCGTTCGATATCAGCAAAGAAAATGCGGAGATCACCGCCAACTTCGGCACGACAGGCTTCGGCACGAGCTGCCTGCTCGCTACCCGCCTGGTCGAAGCAGGCGTGCGATTCGTCACTGTGACGCTTGGTGGCTGGGATACGCATCAGGATAACTTTACTAGGTTGAAGACCAAGAACCTGCCGGAACTGGATCAGGGTTTGGCGGCTCTGTTCTCGACATTGGCTGCGAAGGGTTTATTAGAAAAGACCGCGGTCTGTGTAACCGGCGAGTTTGGCCGCACACCTAAGATTAACCCCAAAGCAGGTCGCGACCACTGGCCACGTGCCATGTTCGTGTTGCTGGGTGGTGGCGGGATCAGGGGCGGGCAAGTCCTCGGTGCCAGTGACGAGAATGGTATGGGCCCCGCCGGGACACCCATTACTCCGGAAGAAGTGGGTGCTTCGTACTATCACAATCTAGGCATCGATTTCGCCAAAGAATACCAGAGCAGCAGCGGACGTCCGCTGATGATCGTACGACAAGGCAAGGTGCTTGAGCCGTTGTTTGGGTAAGAGTCGAGACAGTGATTTGATGCTGTCGAGGCAGTGTGAGGGTGCGAGTGTATGAGAGTGACGGAGAGTGGTTGGTCAGGGAGTGGTTTCGAATCCATTCCTGACTCTCCATCCCACAAACTCTCACACAGCAAGATAGATATTAACATTCCAGTTCAGTGACGACGGGAGCAGCCTACTGCACCGTTGGTTGTTTCCCCTCGGTGGGGACGAGACATGAGCCAGCCCAACGAGCTGTTGCTCAGCGCCGTAGTCTCATTCCCCCACCCCATCTACTTCGTTAGGAGAGAGTTTCCATGCGTAAGTTTGTCTTGAAGTTTGCAGTGTTGGCCCTGGCCGTGTTGATCGCTTCGCCCGTCTGGGCTGCCAAGGAAGACAAGAAGAAGGAAAAGGGTGGCAAGGCTGTCGCCAAGGCGTTCGAACTGCCCTCCATTATCGTATTGTCGGCCGAACAGATGACCAAGCTGGCTGAAGTTAAAAAGGAATTCGAGCCCAAGCTGGAAGAATTGAACAAGAAGCAAGCCGGCATCCTGACCGACGCACAGAAGACGGCCCGTAAGGATGCCGCCAAGGCTGCGAAGGCTGCCGGCAAGACGGGCAAAGAAGCCCAAGCCGAAGTTGCCGCGGCAATCAAATTGACCGACGACCAGAAGAAGCAACAAGAAGAGGTCGGCAAGGAGCTGAAGGAACTGAACGGCAAGATCCGCAATCAGATCAGCAGCTTCCTCACCGAAGAACAGAAGACGCACTTGGTCGCCAAGAAGAAGAAAAAAGACGCCTAAGTTGACTGGCGAATGGCCGATGAAAGTTGGCTGAATTAAACCGATGAAAACAACAAACCCCCTGGATTCCAAAGTGGATACCGGGGGGTTTTGATATTTGGCCATCGCGCATTCCCGTGGCCGAAGCTATTTGATGCCGAGCTGCGTCGCGATTGTGTTACCGTTTGACGCGAGTGCCGTCTCAACGTCACTTACCTCTCTGAATGAAACCGGGAACGCCGGTCTCTACCACGGAATTAAATCTGACTCGCAACTTGATTCCTTCCGTGATCTCCTGAACGGTGTCTTCAGGAAGGGCCGAGACCTCAAAGTTCTCCTTGATGCGGGATGGAGTCTTCGAGGTCGTCAGGAGCGCGGTCCCGCGCTGAATCGCCCAAGCGAGCAAGACCTGCGCCGGAGTCTTGTTGACTCGCCTGGCCACCGCAGTGATGACAGGATCCTCCAGCAACTTTGGCTCGCTGCTATGCCCGAGTGGCGCGAAGGCTTGCAGCACGATTCCATTCTGTTTGCAATAGTTCAACAGCTCCCATTCCGGGAGGTAAGGATGGGATTCGACGTGAACGACGGCGGGCTTGATCCGCGCGACATCAACGATCCTTTGCACCTGCTCTAAATTGACGTCGGATAGTCCGATCGCCTTGCACCGGCCTTCGTCCACCAGGCCTTCCAGTGCCCTCCAGGTATCCAGCAACGTCACCGCCTTATCATAAATCACATTGCCGTTTGCATCCCTGGGGTCTTGGTCGTCTCCGGGTTGGAAAGCAAACGGCGTATGGATGAGATAAAGATCGATGAAGTCAAGTTTGAGTTTCTTGAGGCTGGCTTCGAATGCAGGTTTGACGCGTTCGGGCCGATGGTTTGTATTCCAGAGCTTCGTGATGACAAACACATCGTCCCGCTGAATCTTGCCCTCCTTGAACACTTCCTGCATCGCTTCTCCGACTTCGGTTTCGGTTCGGTAGCGTTCCGCAGTGTCGAGCAGGCGAAATCCGGCTTCCAGTGCCGCCTTGGTCGCGACTCGAGTTGCGACGGGGTCAGGAATGAGCGTGCCAAAGCCGAGTGCGGGCATCGCACTGGACCCGTTGTTGAGGGAAAGCTTTTTGTCGCGAAGGTTGTCGGTAGACGGCATTATTTTCCCCTTGGATACCCCATTACTGAATTCTTGTGGTGAATCCAGTGCGATTGGGCCCGGGGTCCTGGGGAAAAGATCGCAGGCGCTAGTCTCTACCCCCGCCCTTACCGGACGGGGCTCACCTGGATCCTTATTAGCGATTACTTTACCGAGCTAACCGGCAGAGTTACGCGGAAGCCGATATCGGGCCCCCGATTGGTTGCCGAGCGGGCCATGCGAGATGATGAACGACAAATCACTGGCACATCCGCAAAACATCCGCCACGAATGACTCGGTCGCTGTTTCCGACGAACGGGCAGCGCGGGTTGACGGCACCCGATTCCTCGAAATTCGCATACCAGGTCGGTTCCCAGTTGTCCTCCATCCATTCGCGGAGATTGCCCACGGTATCAAAGATGCCAAACTGGTTCGGGATCAGTGTGGCGACCGGTGACGTCTTGTTGGTTTGAATCCAACCAACAGTCTCCTTCTTGAGCTCATCGCCACACCAGAACTTCGTCGTGGTGCCAGCACGAGCGGCGAACTCCCATTCGGCTTCGCTGGGCAACCGGTATCCGTTGCCGTTCAACAGCGATGAGTTATCTCCCTCGCGATCATAGACGGGAGCAAGGTTTTCCAACACGCTTAGCCGCGAGCAGAACTCGGCTGCATCGTGCCAGCTTACTGTGTCAACCGGATAGGCGGACGTGTCGACTCCCGTAACGTACTGTTTATTGGAACCCGTTGCGGTAAAACTCGACGGGTTTTTCCCCATGACTTTCAGGTACTCCAATTGAGTGACTTCGCGAGTGCCCAGGTAAATGGGCTGCGTCAGTGTCACCCGGTGCTGCGGCGCTTCAGAACGCCCCGTTTTCGTCAACAGCGGTTGATCGTCACCGAACGATTTGAGGGCCTCGTCAACCTCGGCTGGTGAACTGCCCATGATGAATTCGCCGGGAGGAATCAACCGGAACTTCATGCCAATCTTATTGGTATACTCGACATTCACTTTCAAGTACTTCGCCCAAGCCACCTGAAGCTGCTGAGCCTGCACCGGATCGAATGGGACTTTGGCAAATGGCGGAGCATTCTTGGGCCAGGCTTTCACCTTCATCCCTGGCGCGGGCTTCTTAACACCTGCCAATTTATTCTCAGCCGGCTGATCGCCAGCCGGCTTATCCGCGACTGGTTTGCTATCGGCCGCTGCAGGTTTTTCCGGCATTTTGAGTCCGGCGGTTTTCAGCGTCTCGAGTTCAACCGCAATCACCTCAGCTTGCTCGTCGTTCTTAGCCTTTAAGTATTCAGTCTGGGCGGCCGAGAGCGCGCTGGAAAAGGTGCTGTTATTCTTTTTGATCCGAGACTTGATCTTGGTAGAGGCGGAATTGGGGATCTTCCCGGCCTGTTCCAGTTCTTCACGCTCGGCCTTGATGGCTTTGATACGTTCCAGATCAGGCTTCGCTCGATCGCGTTCGGTGGCTTCCTTCGCGTCAATCTGCTTAAAGATATCGCGGATAATGGCTTCGTTCTCAGCCTCATAAACCTGCCGCGCCGTTTGTACCCGCTTGTCGATTTCGCTCACATCGGCGGCGAACGTTGCAGTCAGAGAAAAGCCGAGTGCAACCAGCAGAAACAAACCCATCGAGGCACGAGACATTGCAGAATCCTCGCAGAGGGGGCAATTGTTGACGACGAGCGGTTCACGGTAACAGTTGGCCACGACAGCGTCAAGAATTTGATGCCGCCAGATTCGGACAAACGCCCTAACGCAAAGGGGAGTCACGAATTAAGAAAATGCACCAAGAGGGAGTCGAACCCCCAACCTACGGTTCCGAAGACCGTTGCTCTATCCATTGAGCTATTGGTGCAAAGTGACAAAGTCTCGAAGGCGGGTGCCTGTCGAGACCTCTATCATAGCTGATGACAGGGTATTCCGAAACCGCTGCCGGAGCAAGCGTCCGGGGGCTCATTGCGGGGTGGGATTTGCAGATCGCTGTCGCCCGACTCTCTGAGTCGGAACTTTCTGCCTGATTTAGCGATCCGAGTGTAGCAGAACTCGCCAAGAGTTCTGGTCGTGCTGGTGGTATCCCCCGAAGTCTTGGCGACTTCGGCTACGTCGATTTTGCCGATACTCAGCTCAAGTCGTCGGGCTGCGCACGGTTACAGGCTCTTTGGTCTTACTTTTGCCGTCGGCTTTGATGGCCTTTTTGATCTCCGGATAGTTGAGCAAGAACTTCCGGCGCTGCTGGGCGAAGGCTCCCAGTGTCATGATGGGGCGATGGCCGGTTTGCACGGGTTCGGTTCCTTTGCCGACCGCCTTCTTGAACAGCGGGTAGGTGGTCAGCTTCCGCGTATCGGCTTCGAGCTCTTTGCCGATCAACGTCACGTATTGATCGACCACTGGCTCCAGTTGCTTCCAGTCGAGCCAGTCGGTCGCAATCGTCCGCACATGGTCCAGATAGCGAGTTTTCAAAGCGGGCACTGCGAGCAACTTGCTCCGCAACGGTTTCGTCCCATCTTCCATGCCGATCAAGGGATCGAGATCGATGCCGCCTCCCATTGGCCGCGGTCCGCCTCCCATGGGACCGGGACCGCCGGGCCCACCTGGGCCACCAAATCCACCTGGCCCACCGCCTGGAGGACCACCGTTACCGCCGGGGCCAAAGTTGCCGGGACCGCCGCCGTTCTGGCCGGGGTTGCCTGGTCCATTTCCTCGCGGACCGTTGCCTGGCTGTTGATTGCCTTGGCCGCCTGGGTTGCCGGTACCCGGTCGCGGACCGTTTTGACCGTTCCCATTTTGACCGGGGCCGAATTGACCGGGTCCACCAGGGGGCGGGCCTCCGGGACCAAATCCGCCTGGGCCTCCCGGTCCACCTGGACGAGGGCCCCCCATGCCGGGCCCCATCGCTGGTTGAAAGACTTCGTTCATGTCGTGCGGGATGACGTGGAACTTACCTTGCTCGTCGAGGTACAGGCTATAGTCGCTGGCTCGAATCCAATAGCCGTCGCTGTTGATCAAGGCATTTTCTAACGCGAGGAACCAGAGGGCACTGTCGATATCAAACGTGGAGGCCAACGCGTCCTCCAATTGATCGGGCGGCGTTTCGCTGAGTGTCTTGCACAGGGCGATCAGTGCCTTCCAGGCCTCGGCATTGTCTTCGGATTTGATCTGATAGCGTTGCTTATAGGCTTCGACATCGTCTCCGATATAGTCCAGGCCACCACCGCCACGGGGGCTCCCCTTGATCTTCCAGCGGGTTCCCTTGGTGCTGGAGTAATGTTCCTTCAGAAAGATCTTGTCGAATTGCTGGGCGTTGGTGTAGATGCCCCAGTTCTCGCCGTTGATCGCGACCTTGGCGAAGTTCGCCTTGGGGACCGGCAGGTACTTTTGAGCGATGTGCGAATAGAGCACCGTGTGCATGAACGTCGGGTCGTCGTGCGAATTCAACAGGTTGATCGTCTTATAGCCGTACAACCGCTGCTCGGGATCGACAAAGTCGAGAGACAAATTCAACGACCGTTTGAAACCAGCACTCACCGTGAAGAACGACGAGGCTCCTCGAAAGTGGACGCCGACATTCGGATATTTTTTGCCGTCGACCGTCAACGTGGCGGGGACCTCGACATCGGTGTGATAGAAGTCGGCCAGTTCGGATTCCCAGTCTTCCGATTCGAATTCGAGGAAGAATGTCCGCAGCACCTTGGTGTCGTAGAAGGGAGATTCGGTGTCGGCTTTGACATCGCTCGGCGAGATTTTCTTCCCAGCGCGAGGCGTCCCCTGACTCTGCCCGCCCGGTCCACGACCACCGGGCCCGCCTGGCGGGCCACCCGGTCCACGGCCAGCGCGTTGGCTCTTGGCAGCTTCTCGAGCGGCCTTCCGTTCTTGGGTGCTCAGCCGGCCGTCGGCGTCTTTGTCGAATTCCTTGACGAGTTCGAGCTCCGGGCTCATCGGACCGCCAGGTCCTCCGGGGCCTCCGGGATGACCACCAAATCTACCGCCAGGTCCACCAGGACCAGGACCGCCGGGGACGCCCTGACCTCCCGGTCCTCCCCCCTGCCCTCCACCACCGGGTGGGCCGGACTGGGGACCTTGATTCTTCTGATTGGGGCGGGGCTTGCCCCCTTGAGTTTTATTTTCCTGGGCTTCCAACAGCATCGCCGTGGCGCCACTGAGGAACAGCATGGCGACGAATACATTGCAGCGGGATGAATAGCTCATAGTGGTTCCGATGGATGCGTAGTGCGGACAGGTACGCGAATGGTCTCTCTGATGTTAAATGCGCAATCCATCGATCCCAAGTGCCAACATTCCCGGGCGCGAACGTCAGTTCGTCGGAAACACTCACCAGTAAACGGATTTCAGACCGATCGGGGACGTCGAATTCGTGAGAAGTGGAGATCGGACCAATCAGTCAGTGTCGCACTGTCACATTTGAGTTACAAGCGGAACGCTCCCTTTGGGGACCGCCTCAAGTCGCCGATTCTCCCGTGACGCGGGGAACTTTCGGAGTCGAACTGGCACTGCGCCGGCGTTTCTGGCTGCGGCTATGGGTGATCAACCAGGCCAACCGCCCCAGCAATCGAAACCAGATCAGGCCGATCGATGCATACAACAATCCGTTGACTGGAACAACCATCAACGGATTGAGCCGATTCACATACCAGACCATGACTCCCCACGCGGCAAACATGCTGCCCGTCAGCAGATAGAACAGCAGCCACCCGACCGGCTTCTGAACGAGGCTGAGCAGGAGTCGGGGTGAGAACAAGATTGTGATATTGTTCGCCTCCAGGACCGACAGCAGGCAAATGGGGAACAGTACGAATTCCGCGAGCCCCAGAATCGTCAACATCACGGTGGAACCGCCGCCGCAAGCGATTCCGATTCCATATGCGACCGCGAGGACCATCAACGCGACATAGCCCATATACATCAGCGGCCACATCCATTCACGCCAGTTGGGATCGGGCCAGGCGGTGATGTGATCACTCCCTGCGGCCGTGTCTTCGAAGACCTGCATCCCACAAGCCGCCATGAAGGATCCCGACCAGATGGTGATCCAGATCTGCGGCATCGCGAAGAACGCGACCCCGATGCTCGCGTAGCCGGAAGTCCCGCCGAAGAAGGTGATCGCCAGCAGCGGAATCAGCGACGCGACGCTGCCCCCCAGGACAAGATAAATCCACCTCGGCCAGACTTCTGGGTACCAGGGAAAGTCGAAGATGCCGCTGAAAAACAGGTACTTGGGATGCGTTACTACAACGTCCTGGCGGACACGTTCGACTTGTTCGAGATATCCCTTTTCGGGAGCAGGAACCTGAATTCCCGCGGGCAGCGGCTCGGGAATTCCGAGATCCGGTTCATGTTCTAATGGAACGGCTAGCCGATACCCGCCAGTCTCATCGAGCCACTCGCGTTCCTCGTCTTCGCCCGGCAATTCGAATTCGAGGATCGGCCGGACCGGGATCTCGATCGGGGTACCGCAGTTGGGACACTTCGCGGACGTTCCCGCCAGTTTCGCGCGCACCCGCAGCCGAGCTTCACACTGTTCGCAGCGCACCGCAAGGAAATCTGGTTCTTCGGATTCAGCCGACATGTCGACTCCGACAGGAAACACTCTTCAATCGGACCGTCTCTTCACCGATTGTAACCATGTCCAGATTTACGTGGGATGGGGCTCCGACCCGTCTGAGCCCGAAATAATCGAATTGGCAGAGAACAATTTCTCGTGAATTGAAGCAAAAAGTTTTTATCTGAATGGCAGTTATAAATCTTCGTGTCCGTTGTGATCTTCTGTTCAAATGCGTTTTTAACAGAAGGTCACAAAGGACACGAAGAAATGCGAAGATAAGGAGTGGGATGTGCTCACTCTCGTCATTTGGCTGGAGAGTAACGATTGACTTTATTGATTGATGTGAGTCGTGCGCTGCGCGAAGTCGCGAGGGATGAGAGTGTATCAGATCGATTATTACAGGCTCAGACGGGCCTGGGAGCCCATCCCACGGCTGATCGTTACGAAACTACTTGTTTCACCACATGCCCATGGACGTCGGTCAATCGGAAATCGCGGCCGCTGAAGCGGAACGTCAGCCGTTCGTGGTCCAGGCCCAATAGGTGCAAGATGGTGGCGTGCAGGTCGTGCATCGTGCAGATGTTTTCGACGGACTGCATGCCCAATTCATCGGTGGCTCCGTAGACCGTGCCCCCCTTCGCGCCACCCCCGGCGAGCCATACGGAAAAACCTTCCGGGTGATGATCGCGGCCGTCGCGGCCTGACGAGTGCGGGGTCCGGCCGAACTCGCCGGCCCAGACGATTAGCGTCTCTTCGAATAGGCCGCGGGCCTTCAGGTCCTGGATCAAGCCGGCGATCGCCTGGTCGGTATCGAGAGCGTTCTTCTCGTGCCCCTTTTTCAAATTGCCGTGCTGATCCCAAGTGCCGTTGGAGGCACCGGGCGGACACGTGATCTCCACGAATCGCACGCCCGACTCAACTAGCCGGCGGGCGCGCAGGCACTGAATGCCGTACAACCGCTGGGAATCAACCTTGGAATCAATCCCGTATAGCGCCTGGGTGGCTGCGGTTTCACGGCTCAGATCGAGCACGTCCGGCACCAGCGACTGCATCCGGAACGCCATCTCGTAGTTCTTGATGGCCGATTCGACGGCATCGTTGCTGCCGAGTGTTTGCGAGAAGGCCTGATTCTGACTGCGGAGCAACGCCAGTTTGGTTTGCTGAATGCGGGCATCTTTGTCGGCTGGGATGATGTTTTCGATGGCCGTACCGTTCGCTTGAAACAGTGTCGCCTGGTGGCTGGCGGGCAGAAATCCGTTCGAAAACGTCTCCAGTCCGCCGCACGGCACGACCCCGAAACTCAGGACGACGAAACCGGGCAGGTTACTGTTTTCGCTCCCCAGGCCGTAGGTGACCCAAGAACCGAGACTCGGTCGGCCCGCATTGTTAGAGCCTGTGTGCAGGAAGAGGACGCCGGTGGAATGGATCGGCAGATCGGCCTTCATCGACCGGATCACCGCGAGGTCATCCGCACATTTCGCGAGGTGCGGAAACAAGCTGCTGACCGGCATGCCGCTCTGGCCGTGTTTTTGGAATTCCCATGGGCTTTTCAGCCAGAGCCGGTTGCCATTCGCGGTCGGGTTTTTGGATTCGGTGAAGGACTTGCCGTCGAGTTCCGCGAGCTTGGGTTTGGGGTCGAACGAGTCGACATGCGAGACGCCCCCGTCCATAAAGCAGAAGATGACGTTCTTCGCTTTAGCGGGGAAGTGACGAGCAGGCAGCGCTCCGGGCACCGGTTTGGAATCGGCTTTTGCGTTTTCTGCCAGGAGACCCGACAGTGCGAGCAAACCAAACCCATTCGCGGAGGTAGCCAGCCGGTCGCGACGAGTCAGCATGGTTCAAGCCTATCAAACAGAAAGCGGCGTGCGTGAATCCACCAGGCATCGGGCGAGACCAACCACTCGGGCCAGAACTCTTGGCGAGCTCCGCTACAAGACGTTCTGACATTTTCGCGTAACGGGATGCAAATATGAACCTCGAAACGCAAAAAACTTCGCTCGGCGGAAATAACTGCAGCCCGGGTGCAACAACACCCGGGCTGCGTCGACTTACTGTCGATCATCGATTTCGCTGCGTCTTCAGACACCGTACGATCCTGAATGAATCACGGTGAGTTGTCTTGGAGTCCCGAAATCGTGGCGACCGTACCCACAAATGGTGCCGTCACGGTCCCCGTAAATGTTGTGGGATTCAGATTGCCTGCAGGGAAGGTGATCGTAAGCGTGAGTTTGACCGGAATGGGGAAGCCGGGGAGCTCCAGTTTGGGTGAAGAGCCGGAGAGTGAGAACGGTGTCTTTGCTTTAAAGGTCCCACTCGTTTCAAATGTCGGAACGCCCGCGACGTGGACGGTCGTGGTGATCTTATTGTGCTTCTTGCCGCTCTGTACGACGTCGATCGTACCAGTGCCCGAAACCTGGCCGGTGACCGTCACGTTCCAATGGCCGGCGACGTTCGGAAAGGTCGCCATCGCCTTTTGATCCGCGTGGGAAACGTGAGCCTTGACGCCCGGGTCGGGCATGTTACAGGTCGCCGCCGACAAGAGAGCTCGATCCTCAAGTTGTTCGGTTTGAATGCCCCAGCCCTGACGCGGCTTGGAAATTCGTTTTGCGGGTTCCACGATCAGACCGAGTTTGCTCAATAGGTTGCGCATGTTGAAGTGATCCCTCTCCGGTTCCTAAAAAAGTCTCTGACGAAATTGATGAGTTGGATTGTTCGATATCGTTGCTCGAGGAATGCCTGACTTCACCTACTGTAAATGTCCCATTTAACCGAAGTCAACCAAGTTTCCAGTCGCTGCGGAGATTCGGCGGGCTGCAGTTGAAGCTTTGGGAATTAACGCCGTGAGTTGTTTTCGCATCATCGAAGTAAGGTAGCCTTCACGGTCCGCGTGAAGAAAGCCGAGCTTGCGGTCGACATTGAATACCTCAACAATTTGTCAGCGCGCCCGGCCCTCTTCACGCGGAGTAAAGGCTACTATGGTGTATCCCGACTCTTATAGTCGGGACACTAAAACATGGAGAATGCCCGACTCGGAGAGTCAGGCTACAGGTTCGCCAGAGCCGCCTCGATGATCGCCAGTAATGCCGGTCGAGCCGACTCTACCCCTTTGTAGCGGGCCGCCGTAGGCTGCATCGTGGAAATTAGTCGTGAGAATCGCTGGGCCGCCGTCTGATCGGCCAGCATGTCGGCGAGCGGTACCAGTTCGAGTCGAATCCCAAACAGCACGCTGCCACTACGCGGCAATTTCAACAGTAACTGATGCTCCAGCCGGATCCAGACTTCTTCCAGAGTGACTGTGGAATCGAGAGCTGCACGGGGGCGCGAAGGATGGTGATTGAGTTCCCCGTCGCGGCTGACTCCCCAGTTTTCACGCTGCCAGGAGACACCGGGGCTCAATTTGGAAAGAAAGGTGTCGATCTGCCGGGCCAGCAAGTCATTGAGTCCCGGCACAAGTTGGTGTACCTGGTTCATGGGTCTCCCCAACATTTCCGGCATGGACCAGGAGCTGGGAAAGCAGACCGCCCCGCCGGCCAGACGATGCACGCCATCGGCTCCGGGATGCATCCAGACCAGGTCGGGTTCCCACGCCGGTCCGAGCGCTAACAGTTGTTCCAGAGGCGACGTATCCACAGTCGGGACGGGGTTGCCCAAAGTCCGCGCCAGTTCGCAGGTTTCGAGCATTGCGGCTTCCGCGTCCGGCAACAGCGCCACGTACTTTTCGGGCTCTTCCGAGAACCACCGTTTCCGTTCAGTTCGTATCGTCCCTGTGGGGTCTTGAGCGGCAAAAAAACCTGCCAGATTGCCCTGTCGCAAACCCATGATCCAGCGATGATCGATGTCGGGAAAAATCCGAGTCCACGGAATGTCAGACGTCATGAGGGCTCCCTGCTCGAATCGATCCTTATTACAAGGAAATCGACGAACGTCTTCGATTGTGGCGCCCGGACATCCTACGGTCAACGAACTCCGCTCGTCGCGATAGTGCGTTTCCACGACCCGTGTAGCGGAATCTCGTAAGAGTTCCGTGGTAGTCTCCAGACTTATCGGCGGAACTCTTACGAGATTACGCTACGCAGATTTTGGATAGGCGCTAGGCCTGATAGAAATGGATGTCACGGCGACGGACTTGGGATCGGACAGACTCCGCGCGATTTCCGCTAATCGATTCGTGTTCCGTTTCGTATTCCGTTTCGGGGCAAGAAGTCTTGGGGGGCAGGACACAAATGGTACTTACTTTGTGAGCGGAATGGCGCTAGCCACCGGTTCTGTGTGTCGATTTCCGTGGAAGAACCGGCGGCTAGCGCCGTGCCGCTCACGAGTCCGACTACGAAGTGAGTACCATTTGGCGGAGTGCGGCGGGCGCCACCGAAGTCGACTTGCGTCAGACAAAATAAAAGACTTTAAGTCAGCTTATATCTTGGCGATAATCTTACGATTTCCATAGCAGCCGATCACCGACCTGGATAGCATATTGTGGTAATGATCGCCGACGCTCGGACTGAAGTCGCGAGCACCCCATCCATTCGCGAGGGGCTCGGCGTGGACGATTCACGAGTTTCCATTTCCGCTGATTTCCGACAGACCATTTCCGCACTGATCTACCGCTTCGAGTAATTCGTCGCGGATGCGTTTCTGCGCGGTTTGCATTTTGGGCCTGACACAATCTCAGACACTGAAAGGTCATTTTCATCATCCTTCGGGATTGATGCCCTCAATTTAATACCAACTTCTCTGACGGCGCTTGATCGGGAGGTACCCACGTAATGCTCCAGATTGTCGAACAGCAGACGGCACGTTGCTGCACGCAACGTCGCGCAGGCGTGATTGTCGTAAAAGAGTTGATGCTTCTTGCAGTCTGTCTGGTGAGTCTCTTCGGCTTGGGAACCCGATCGGTGAATTGGATGGCGTTTGAGGGCGATCATCAAGACTCACGTACCCGCCTGGCGCGTGCCGCCTCCCCGCGTTATGTGTCGCGAATCACCACGAATCAAGATGGAACGAAATTGTGGATCAGCCGACCATTGCACAGCATCGTCGCTGTCAATCGAGAAACGGGCGAAACTGACCAGGGATTGATGACCGACTGCCGCCGACTGTCTCGAGCCGCTCATAGCTTGAACAATTCGACCTCACTCCTGGTCTGGATGGATGGCACGGCCGAGTTGTATCCGCAGGGAATTGGCGGTGAACCAGTCCAATCACCAGTCTTAAATTGCGGTGACTCGTTTGACATCGCTGCCGATGTTTCTGCTGACGGAGCGGTCGCCTTGTTTGTCCTGCGGAAGGGCCTGGTTTATGGGTGGTTTATTGGAGAATCTGGAGTCGAAGAGTTCGCCTACTCGCTGCCGACTTCGTCTGATCTGGCGCGCGCCTGTTTGAATCGAGAGGGGAGCCGATTGTTTGTCGCTCGGGAGGATGGAACGGCGGGCATTCACGACGTCCTGACGGGCGCAGGTCAGGAATTCAAGCTGACGTTGCGGGCCCCGTGCACGTCAGCCGTTTGGTCGGCGGACGGACGTTCAATCCTGGTGGCGACGAAGGATGGATGCGTCAGTCTGATTGATGCTGTCACCGGTGCAACTCAATGGGAACGTGCCCTGGCTATCGAACACATCGGCCTCTCTTACTGGGCAGATTCGATCGCGATTTCACGCGATGGAAAACACGTCGCGGCGGCCAGTTCACATTCGAAGACGTTCGACGTCTGGGATCTTGATTCCGATCAACCACCGTATCCTCTGGCGGGTCACGAGGGCGTCATTCGGTCACTGGAATTTGGGCACGACAATCAGACGCTCTATTCGGGAAGTCTGGACGGCACCGTCCGCGAATGGTCGCTCGCCAGCTATTCCCAGCGCCGGATCATTGACTGAATCACTGGCCGCGAAGCAGAACTCACCAGGAGTTCCGGCCGCAGGGTGACGGCTCCTCAAGTCTTGACGACATCGACTCGGTGCGAGTCCGGGGACACAGTCTGCATTCCTTTTCCCGCTGTCAACTCTCACGCTTCAGATGGGCAAATTTAACGCAAGTTGATCCCCATTCTCGACGTACAATGCGTCAAATATAGAAATGCATAAGACGGTTATATATAAAAACAAACCGCGTACGTCTCAGGCATCCCGTGCCTCTATTTCCATCATGCCTCGGCTTCGCCCCATCTCATCGCGATCAATCGCATTTATCGTAACTTAATAAAATGGCTGATGTTGTGGCTATTTCGCTGCACGTGATTCAACTGCCCGCGTGATTCTCTGGCACATGAACTGCAAAGGTTGGCTGTCGAAGGTCGTGGAACAGGATCTGGTACGCTGATTGTCGCCACGACCTGAACCGCCTTTTACATTTTATCTTGTTACGATTTGTGACGACACATGGCTTTCCCTGGAGGTCCGATGCGCGGTCGAAAAGCGTTTACCTTAATTGAACTCCTCGTGGTGATTGCGATCATCGCGGTCCTGATCGCTCTGCTGTTGCCGGCCGTGCAGCAGGCTCGCGAAGCGGCCCGCCGCTCGCAGTGCAAGAACAACATGAAACAGATGGGGCTGGCACTGCATAACTATCACGAAACGTGCAATCGATTCCCAATCGGAACCGCAGGTCCGTCGTTTATTACGAACTGGCGTGGCCAGTTGCTGCCCTATTTGGATCAGGCCGCGATCTTCAATCTGGCCAATCCATTTCAGCCCGGAACCGGTGGTTATACGGCCATGCGAGGGCTGGTGCTGCAGGTTTACAAATGCCCGTCAAGCCCTTTGGATCCCTCCGCGAACGTTGTCACTCCGGTTAACAACAATCCCAACAACCTCCAGCTGATGGACTATGTCGGCGTGATGGGGGCGACCCCTGACCCTGCCGGTCGTACCAACGTCTGTGGGGCCGCTGGAAGTGCCTCATACGGGACGTATTGCAATAACGGTCTGCTGAGCTACAACGATTCATTTTCGATGCGCGACATTACCGATGGCAGCTCCAACACGATGATCATCGCCGAGCAGTCGGGCAGTGTCGGCGGACTGGATTATCGTGCCAACTACTATGGTGGATGGTCGGGTACGAACATTCCGGGGAACTCGTTGACAATGACTGGCGGAAATTGGGGGAGCGGGACAACTGCCGTCCGCTATGCCAACAATTCCAAGTCGGTATCGACCGGCTCGAATGCCACCTATGGTTCCAATACCATCATCAATTCGTACCATGTAGGAGGGGTTCACGTCCTCATGGGTGACGGTGCCATCAGGTTCATCTCGGACAATATCAATTTCCCGTTGTTCCAGCAGATTGCAGTTAAGGATGATGGCATGGTCATTGGTGAATTCTAAACGCAACGCAGTTCTGCATTCTCCATTGATCGCGAACGTACGGCCGGAATTCTGAATTTTGCGAGACGCGATGAACCAGGGGAAATTGGCCCGGTTCATCGTGGTGTGCGGCTGCTGCTCTTGGCGGCCCATCGTAGCAGGTGGTGTGGCCGTTAATTGTCGGCCGCCGATTCCCGATGTCGTCGCGCTAATCCCGTTGTGATCATGATCGCGACGATTCTTGAAGGAAAAACCAAGTGACATTACGTGCTGCTTTCAAATCACCCTTGCTTCTATGCACTACCCTTCTGGTTGTAACACTGGCCGGCGGCTGCGGCGGTGGCGACAGCGCCAGCTTGCCGACCGGGTATGTGACCGGGACCGTGACCTTTCAGGGACAACCGGTAACGGATGGCTCTGTGAATGTCTTGAGCAATGAGTCGGGTCGAGTTTATACGTCGACACTCGGCGCAGAAGGTAAGTTTAAGATCAGCGAGTCTGTTGTCATTGGCAAGTATGCGTTCTTCATTACCCCACCCGCAGGGGCCGCTCCGACCCTCGACAAACCGGTTGTGGCGCCGATCGATCCCCCCAACATTCCCAAGAAGTATCGTGCCGATGCGACATCTGGTCTGACCGAAGAAGTAAAAGAGGGAAACAACGACTTCAAGTTCGACATGAAGGCCTGATCCGGCCAGGTGGTGAAGGATGTTGTAGCAGAACTCGCCCAAAGTTCTGGCCGGATTGGTGGCAGCGTCCGAAGTCTTCGCGACTTCGGCTACGAAGATTCTGTGACATGCGATTAAGTAGTGGTCTGATCTGGACGCTATTAGCAGGCGTCCTGGCCGCGGCGTTGCTGCTCGCCGCTTGGACCATGTCACGGCCATCGCCAGGCAATCTTCTCAAGCAAGCTCGCGTGGCCTTCGTCCGTCGCGACTTTGCGACGGCTGAACGACAGGCTGCAGGGATACCGGCAACTACGGCTCAGGCCGACGAGGCCGCCCTACTCGCAGCAGACGCAGCGCGTCAGCAGGGGCGGCTTTCAGACGCGATGGCCTATCTCGAACGGCTGCGAGACCCGGCGGGAGTTTCCAACGCCGAGGTGCATCTGCGGGCCGGAACGATGTTGAACGAGATGCACGCTGCCACCGCTGCCGTGCAGCAGTTTCAACTGGCACTCAAATCAGATCCTGACAATCTGGTGGCTCACGAGAATCTCTCCTATTTGCTGGGCATGACTGCTCGTAGCTGGGAGGCGACTCCGCATCGCCTGCAACTCATCAAGCAGGGGAAGGTTGAGCCGGTCCTCCTGTTTTTGCTCTGCATGGGTGATACGGCTCTCGAGAATATGGAGGAGCTGACGGCTTACAAAGACTACGCTGCGAGCGATCCCGGCATTCTGTTGGGGATGGCGCGAGTGGCGGTGGATCGGCAGGAATACGAACCGGCCCGCAAATTGTTACAGCAGTCCTTAAAACTGGACCCGGGCATGATCGAGACCCATGTGAAGCTGGGCCGCTTGATGTTGCGGAGTGGTTCTGCGGCGGCGTTCGATGCCTGGAATGGCGCGCTGCCGGCGGAAGCCGATGAGTATCCTGAGATCTGGATTATTCGCGGCGCGTGGGCTCAGGCCAGCAATCGATCTGACGAGTCCATCCGGTGTTATTGGGAAGGCGTACGCCGCGATCCGAATCACGAACGCGGAACCTATCAACTGGCGCAGCTCTTGATTGCGCGAGGCGATGCGCAGCGGGCTGAGCCCTTTCTACACCGGTCGCGATTGCTCAGTGAGTATTTCGATACGGTCAAAGTGGCCTACCTGGCGACCAACGTCGAGGCCATTCTGAAGGCGGCTCACGGGGCGGAAGCGCTCGACAATTTGTGGGAAGCGAGTGCGTGGTATCACGGTTTGCAGGCGAAGGGAGCATTGGCGAACGAAGCGGCCGCGGGACTCGCACGCGTCCTGCCCCGATTGCAGGCGATGGGGCTGACTCGGACTGCGGCTACCGGAAATCCTGGAACCAAAGTCGACCTGAGCGCCTTCCCGCTGCTTCAATCGAACAGCGGCCCATCCCCCACAGTGGCATCGGTCGTTGCCAGCCCGCGAGCGGCGGTGAGCTTTAGCGATCAGGCGGCTGCGGCGGGATTGCGCTTTCAGTACTTCAATGGAGTCCCCACTGCTCGTACCGAGCGTCACATGTATGAGTTTTCTGGTGGTGGTACGGCAGTACTCGACTATGACCGAGACGGCTGGCCGGATCTATACCTGACACAGGGAGCCCCGTGGCCCCGGAATCCTCAGCAGACTGAATATCAAGACCGTCTGTTTCGCCACGGTGGTACGGGATATGTCGATATCACTGAGGCCTCCAGGATTAGTGAAACGGGATTCAGTCAGGGGGTCACCGTCGGCGATTTTAATAACGATGGGTTCCCGGACCTGTATATCGCCAATATCGGTTTGAATCGCTTTTTTAGAAACAACGGCGATGGCACATTTACGGACGTCACCACAGAAACCGGCACCGCCGGCAGCGATTCGTGGAGCACCAGTTGCGTACTGGCGGACCTCAATCAGGACGGCTGGCCGGATCTCTATTGCGTGAACTATCTCTCGGGAAACGATGTGTTCGAACGTGTTTGTCCTGACGCCGAGGGACGAGTCAGAAGTTGCTCACCGCGACATTTTCCAGCGGCCCAGGATCAATTCTGGATGAACTTGGGAGACGGACGGTTTGAGAATGTGACCGAATCGTCGGGGATCGTCGCGCCGGATGGCAAAGGACTGGGGATCGTGGCAGCTGACTTTGACGGATCGGGAAAGCTCAGTCTGTTTGTGGCGAACGACGCCGTCCCGAATTTCTTTTTCGTGAATCAGTCGACCACACCGGGAGCGAGGCCGCAATTCGCCGAACTGGCCCTGGAAAGCGGTCTGGCCCTGAATGTCGACGGTCGGCCGCAAGCATGTATGGGAGTTGCCTGTGGAGATGCGGACGGCGACGGCCAGCTCGATCTGTTTGTGACGAATTTCTTCGACGAATATAACACGCTGTACCGGCAAGTCGGAACGGATCTGTTCGAAGACGCGACGCGGTCCGCAGGCCTGTTTGATACCTCATTGAAGAAGGTCGGATTTGGTACCCAGTTCATTGACGGAGAATTGGATGGCCAGCTTGACCTGGTATTAGTGAACGGTGACGTCGACGACTTCCGGGATCTCGGCCGCGACTTTGCCATGCGGCCTCAGTACCTGCAAAATCGAGGTGCCGGAAAATTTGTTGAACTCACCGAACCAGCGCTCGGGCCGTACTTTCAACAGAAGCAACTCGGCCGAGGAATGGCACGGCTCGACTGGAACCGCGACGGCAGGGAAGATGTCGCAATCAGCAATCTGGATGTTCCCGCGGCCTTGCTGACCACCACCACACAGCAGCCCGGGCATTTCCTGACCGTTCGCGTGTGCGGTGTCACGTCCAGTCGAGACGCCATTGGTACGACGGTCACGGTCCATGTGGCAGGACGTCGTCTGGTCCGGCAGCTCACCGCCGGTGACGGGTATTTCTCAAGCAACGAACGCATGCTGTCGTTTGGCTTGGGGACGGCAACCACCGTGGAACGAGTCGAGATCCGCTGGCCGTCGGGATTGCGGCAGGAATTCAATGATCTCGTTGCCGATACCGAGTGGCTATGCATTGAGGCGGTTAACGAATTGCAGCCAGTCGCACATTAACGACTGGCGATTCGTCCAATCCGCGCTCGGTTGTTTGCATAGGTTCGCTATGAGCCCAGTGCCGTGAGGTCAGTCGTCTATCGAACATCTCGCTCCGGCCCGTAAGGGACTGGGCTCAACTGCGTCAATCAATAATTAATGGTAGTAAATACGAATTGCAACAGGCTCCACAGAGCTAGCAGTCTGATCCTTTAGTCTCGCGTCGGCGAACTGATGCAGGGGATTGTCCGGTTCCGTAAATTCGAGGGCCAGTTCCAGGAATTGGTCCATGTTTGTTAAGAACAATGGAATCCACAGCACTTTGCGCGAGGTCTTGCTGTAGAGGCGCATGAAAGTTAAGCCGCTGAAATTGATGGGACGAATTTTTGCAATGTCGGCCCAGGGCAGATCAGAATACCAGCCCCATTGATTAGAGCTACGGATGCGAATGGGATTCACTTCGACCGTCAAGTATTTATTCACGCCGACAATCAGCAACGCAACGATCGGTAAGGCTATCAATACGGAGGCAATCATGCCGACCAAGCGAAGGAAGTTAAGGCGGCTGAACTCTTCGTAGATCACGATTGAGAGAGCTATCGGGACTGCCCACAGAGTCATAATCCAAAACGGTCGACTGAAAGAAGAGCGAAAACTCCAGTTCGG
>JAQGHS010000066.1 GCA_028291605.1 Planctomycetaceae bacterium
TGGCGATGGACATTTTCGTGCAGATTGGATTCGTGGTGCTCGTCGGTCTGGCATGCAAGAATGCCATCTTGATTGTCGAGTTCGCGAAGCAGTTGCGAGAAGAAGAAGGTCAAAGCTGTTTCAAAGCAACGGTGCAAGCCAGCGGGTTACGCTTGCGGCCGATTTTGATGACCTCATTCGCGTTTATTTTGGGCGTGGTTCCGATGGTGATTGACGAAGGGGCCGGTGCGGAAATGCGCTGGTCGCTGGGGACCGCCGTCTTCAGTGGCATGCTAGGCGTGACGCTGTTCGGCATCTTCCTGACGCCGGTCTTCTTCTACGTGATTGAATCCGTCGGAGAGATGTCGATGTTCCGGCCGGTTTATATGCAGTGGTGCATGTCGAGCGTCTTCGGTGGCAGTGCGGGTCTGTTGATGGGATATCTGGCATACAAGATCGGATTCCCGCATTTGCATTGGGCGCTGGTGGGCGGTTTTGCATTGGGATTGGGGACCACGGCGCTGGTGCAACGGCATCGTCGACGGAGGGCGAAGCAGGTGAAGTGAAAGGGGAGCGTGGCCTCACGGTGGAGTTCCCGACAATGGAGCTCAGCGACAGTTGCTCCCTCGCCCTGGTACTCCGGGGAGAGGGTTGGGGTGAGGGGCTTTGTGAGCGTTAGGCTTGTTCGGTTATTAAGTGATACAAATAGTTAAGTCGGTAGCATGCGTTGCCCCTCACCCCCGGCCCCTCTCCCCGGAGTACCAGGGCGAGGGGAGATTGGGTTACGCCGTAAGGCACACGGATACATAGAGGAAATGTCGTGATCTCTCACTTCTTTATTGATCGGCCGATCTTTGCTTCGGTGCTGTCGATCGTGGTCACGCTGGCCGGTGCGGTCGCGGCGTTTACGCTGCCGATCGCACAGTATCCCGACGTCACGCCTCCGACTGTGCTGGTCACCGCCTTCTATCCCGGGGCCAATGCCCAAACGGTGCGCGATACCGTGGCTGCGCCGATTGAGCAGCAGGTCAGCGGCGTGGAGAACATGGTCTACATGTCGTCTCAAGCGACAAACGACGGCGTGTATACGCTGACGGTGACCTTCAAACTGGGAATGGACTCGGACATGGCCCAGGTGCTTGTCCAGAATCGCGTCCAACTGGCGACTCCCGTGATTCCCAGTCTGGTGCAGCGGCAAGGCATCAACGTCAAAAAGATGTCGCCCAGTACGATGATGATCGTGAATCTGATTTCTCCCGATCGACGCTACAACGACATCTACCTTAGTAACTACGCCACGATCCAGATCAAGGACGAACTCGGTCGCCTGGAAGGGGTCGCGAATGTGTCGTTCCTCGGGCAGCGTGACTACAGCATGCGCGCGTGGTTGGATCCGACCAAGATGGCGTCGCTGTCGCTGGGCGTGAGTGACGTCGTTAATGCGATCAGCGAGCAGAACCTCCAGGTAGCAGCCGGTCAGATCGGACAGGAACCGGTGAAGGCGGGCCAGCAGTTTCAATTGACGATCAATACCCTCGGCCGTCTGATCGATGTCGAGCAGTTTGGGGACATTATTCTCAAGGCATCTCAAAGCGGCAAGCAGGGCGATGCCTCCAGCATTGTGCGGCTGCGCGATGTCGCTCGCATTGAATTGGGCTCGCAGCAATACGACCAATCATGCACCAAAGATGGCGAGCCGTCGGTCGCCCTCTCGATCTATCAGTTGCCGGGTTCGAATGCCCTCCAGACTGCCAAGGGCGTCTATAACAAGATGGATGAGCTCAAGAAGCGATTTCCCGAGGGGCTCGATTATGAGATCGTTTATGACACCACGCCGTTTATCAAAGAATCGATCATCGAGGTCTTCTACACCCTGCGTGATGCGATCATCCTGGTAGGCATCGTGGTGCTCGTGTTCCTGCAGAACTGGCGGGCCACCCTGATCCCGTTGATTGCTGTGCCAGTGGCCATCGTCGGTACGTTTGCCGTGATGTCGGCCGTCGGGTTTTCGTTGAATAATCTGTCACTGTTCGGACTGGTGCTCGCCATCGGGATCGTCGTCGATGATGCCATCGTCGTGGTCGAAAACGTGGAACGTTGGCTGCACGAAGGACTCTCCCCACGCGATGCGGCCCGCAAGGCGATGGACGAGGTGACCGGGCCCGTCATCGCGATCGCCCTCGTACTGTGTGCGGTGTTCGTCCCCTGTGCTTTCATCACCGGCATCACCGGCGAATTCTTCCGTCAGTTTGCGATTACGATTGCTGTCTCCACACTGATCTCTGCGTTCAATTCGATCACGC
The DNA here is from genome assembly GCA_028291605.1 of Planctomycetaceae bacterium. Classification (GTDB taxonomy): domain Bacteria; phylum Planctomycetota; class Planctomycetia; order Planctomycetales; family Planctomycetaceae; genus JAKFVC01. The sequence continues at coordinate 2,283 of JAQGHS010000066.1, forward strand.
TCAGCCCTGCCCTGGCGGCGCTACTCCTCAAGCCGCATGGAGCCAAACGCGATCCGCTGACCTGGCTGCTGGATATGTCCTTGGGCTGGTTCTTCAAGTTGTTCAACAAAAGTTTTCAGATTGGCACAGACTGGTATGTCGGCATCATCAAGATGATGTTGCGGACCAGTGCGATTTCGTTATTGGTCTACTGTGGGTTGCTCTATCTGACCTACTACGAGTTCACCCACGTGGCGACAGGCTTCGTCCCGCAGCAGGACAAAGCCTATCTGATGCTGAACGTGCAGTTGCCCGATTCGGCCTCGGTGCAGCGGACGCAACAGGTGATGAAGCACATCGAGTCCCTCGCGAGAGAGACCGAAGGGGTGGCTCACACGGTGGGGATCTCGGGTCAGTCGCTGATTCTGAACGCGAATGCTCCCAACCTGGGTTCGATGTACGTGATGCTCAAAGAGTTCCACGATCGTCATGGTCCCGCGCTCTCCGCGAACGGGATTGCCGATGTCTTGCGGAAGAAGTGCCAGGACTCGGTGCGTGACGCGTCGGTGACCGTATTTGGTGCCCCGCCGATCGACGGCCTGGGAACAACCGGCGGCTTCAAGATCATGATCGAGGATCGCGGGAACCTCGGCTTGAATGACTTGCAGCGGGTCAGCGATCAGATTGTGGATGATGCCAATAAGACCCCGGAACTGCAGGGTGTGTTTAACAGCTCGCGAGCCAATACCCCCTGGTTGCATCTGGAAGTGGACCGTACGAAATGCCTGGCGGTGGGGGTCTCATTGAGCGACGTCTTTAATACACTGCAGGTCTATCTGGGATCATACTATGTCAACAACTTCAATGACTTTGGTCGGTCGTGGCAGGTCAACGTCATGGCCGATGCGAGGTATCGAGCCCGGGTCGAAGACATCCTGCAACTCAAGGTACAGAACAAGTCGAAGCAGATGATTCCGCTGTCGACGTTGATCATTGCGAAGGACAGCAGCGGACCGTTGATGCTAGCCCGCTATAACATGTATTCGGCGACCGCCTTGACTGGCAATCTGGCTCCCGGCGCGAGCTCCGGTGATGCCATTCGCGTGATGCAGCAGATCGTCGACAAGAACCTGCCACGTTCGATGGGTTCCGACTGGACCGAGTTGACCTACATGCAACTCCAAGCCGGCAACACCGCGATGTATGTGTTTGCCCTGGCCGTCGTGTTCGTCTTCCTGGTCCTGGCGGCTCAATATGAAAGTTGGAGCCTGCCACTGGCCGTGATCCTGGTCGTACCCATGTGTTTGCTGTGCTCGGTCATCGGGGTGAAATATGCCGCGATGGATGTGAATATCTTCACCCAGATCGGACTGGTGGTGCTGGTTGGTCTCGCCAGTAAGAACGCCATTCTGATCGTGGAATTTGCCAAGCAACGACAGGACGAAGGGGCGACTCGACTGACGGCGACCATCGATGCCTGCCGCTTACGCCTGCGACCGATCCTCATGACGTCGTTCGCCTTCATCCTGGGCGTCGTGCCACTGGTGATCGCCCAGGGAGCCGGCGCCGAGATGCGGCGCACGCTGGGGACCGCCGTCTTCAGCGGCATGTTAGGCGTAACAGTTTTCGGGATCTTTTTGACACCCGTGTTCTATTATGTGATCGCGTGGCTGGGCGTCACAAAAACCCCGACAATCGGAACGCCAGACGTCGCCGAGTTGGAAAAGATGCCCCCGCAAGCAGGGCATTAACCGACCCCCGAGCGCGCGGACGACTCTTGAAAAAGACATTTTAGCCACGGATTAACACTGATTAAACACGGATAGGATCATCGTTGACTGAAACCACTTTGGGCAGCGGCAACTCGACGAGGATGATGCCTTCCTGCATTTAATCCGTGTTTCATCTGTGTCCATCTGTGGCAAAAAACCTCTTCTTCATTAATTGATTGGAGACTGTTGCGCGCTCGGGGGTCGCTACCACAATCTTACCGGACACGTCTTCTTACAATAATCGTCGCATGAACCGCGCTGGACTCGGGGCTCACAGGGAACGATCTTCTTGCAGTAGTCGTCACAGCAATTTCGCGGTGTGTAGCACGGTGTGAATGGAGTCGACTTCTTGCAATAGTCGTCTCCCAGGCACTTCCATGAGTCGGCACAGCGGATGCCCGGCGTGCACCAGGTTCGCGGTCCGGTCGAAGGTCTCGAATACGGTTCCGCTCGGGCCTTCAACGTGATCGTGGGGAGCCAGATCAGCACCACCGCGATCCATATCCAATTGCGTTGCCACATGGTCTTGTTCCTATATCTCAGTGCAGAGTGATTCTGCTCGAGGCCGGCAGGATTACTCGTTGTTTGCCGGAGGCGCCGCGGGTGGGGCCTCGGGGGCCGGTACCGGTTCGCCTTGCGGAGCGGCGGGAGGCGGGGCTGGGTATTCGCCCAGTTGACTCACCCCGGGCATTTCATAATCCATCCGCAGTTGCCAACCGCCGCCGAGTGCCTTGTAAACTTGAATCAGTCCCTGGGCGATGTCGCCTTGTGAGAGCGCCAACAGGATTTGTTGCTGCACGAGGTTCTGCTGCAGCAATGCCACGCGGTTGAAATCGGTGGCCCCAGCTTTATACAGAGTGACCGCGACCTTGACGGCCTTTTGGGCGGCCTCAACGCTTTCCCCCAGGTCGGCCGCGCGCCGTTGCTGCCAGAGGAACTGGACCAGCCCGTTCTCCACTTCCACATGGGCCTGGAGCACGGCGTTCTGATATCCGGCCACGAATTCCTCGAACCTGGCATTCTGCAAACCGACGTTGTTCTTGATGCGGTTGTAGTTCAGGATCTTCCATTGGAATTGCGGTCCAATCGATCCGTTGAAGGCGAGCTGCGAGAACATGTCCTGGAAGTTCCGGGACGAGTACCCAACCGACCCGAGGATCGAAATCGCGGGATAGAAGTCGGCTTCGGCGATTCCGATCTGGGCACACTGGGCGGCGGCGATCCGCTCTTGCTGCCGCACATCCGGCCGGCGACGGACCAAGTCTGCCGGAACACCCAAGGCAACCTCTTTGGGAGCACTGGGAATGGGACCCAGACCCAGCAGGGGAGTCAGGTCTTCCGTGGGAATACCCATCAGAATACACAGTTGATTGCTGGCCGTTCGTAAGTTGATCTCGCGAACTGCGATTTCAGACCTGGTTTGCGACAGATTGCTCTGGGCTTGATCCACGTCCAGCTCGGTCGCCTGGCCCCCGTTGAAGCGTGCCAGGGCGATGTCATAGGTTTCCTGCTGAATCCCGACGTTGGTGCGAATATACACTAACTCTTGTTCGTGCGTCCGGTAAGCCACATAGTTGGAGGCAATGTCGCTGATCAATGTGACCAGGATCGCATCATAAGCTTCAATCGAAGCATCCAGGTTGTCATCCGCGGATTCAATGGCACGCCGGAAGCGGCCCCAGAAGTCGAGTTCCCAGGCCAGATTGAAGCCGAGGCTGTAAATGGAGAAGTAACGCGTTGGCGTGGCAAACGCATTCGGATTCTGCAGACTGACTGCGCGTCGCGAATAGCCGCCGACGAAGTCCTGCTGCTGCGGGAATAAGGTTCCCTTCGCAAATCCCAATTGATAGCGCGCTTCGAGCACGCGGAGGCCAGCTTGCTTCAGCGACAGGTTTTGCTCATAAGCGGTCGTGACCAGATTGTTCAGGACCGGATCATTGAAAACGTTCCACCAGTGACTGTCATCACCGTAGTCGCTACGCAC
>JAQGHS010000094.1 GCA_028291605.1 Planctomycetaceae bacterium
TCGAACGGGGGACAAGCGTTGAAAAACTTGCTCGGTCATGATCGACTCGCTTGTCGTAGCCCCGGAAGGGGCGACCTGATAAAGCCTGGGGCGTGAGCCCCAGGGATAGTTATGAAGTATAATCCAAGCCCCGGAGGGGCGACCCCATAAGAGGCAGCACAATGGGTCGCCCCTCCGGGGCTTAGTTTTTGTAGGGCAATGCGACCTGGGGCTTCCGCCCCAGGCTTTATCCGGTCGCCCCTCTCGGGGCTAAGGACGATTCGTCAAACACGGTCTACGCTTCCAGCCTGTCATGTTTTGACCAACTGACTGGAAGCCGATCTTACACCACATCAGCTCGCAGTAGCATACCAGACCAAAGACAAAAGGACCAAATCAAATTTTCACCGGTGGCACTTTCGCAGCAAATACGACTCCCCTCAAGTGCCGCCAGATGCGGTCAGATTTCATCAGTTCTTAGGCGTGTACTTAACGGCTGAGATTTGATGCAGGGGAATCCGGACTTCTGTTGCCGCTCCCTGGTCTTTCTCTTGTAAGATCAATACGTCTGGATGAATTTCCAAGATCTTAAACAACTGCGGTTCTTTTCCGTCCAAATCAGCTTCATTTTGAAAGATCAGGATACCCGAAGAGTGATAATTTGCTCCGACCATGTCACCAACATGTAGCCGGGCAAAGAGTTTGGGTATGGGAGTTTTGACATCTGCTGATTGGGATCGAACACTGACCTGTTTCAGTTCCAGGCATGCAACAGTCACAAGCACCAGCGAAGCACAAATGAGAATGTTCTTCATAGTCACACCTTCCGATTTTTCAAGATCGTTTCGAAATCTCACATTCACCGCACCTGAAACACAGCACTCTGTTTCTGCGGCACGCTTGCCCGCTGATAGGAACCCCAACCAAACAGGGAAAAATCGATCCGGCGGAGTGCAACATCCAGCAGAAACAGTAGCGCCGCCAATGTGACCAGATACGGCCACAGCGGCGTAGGTCGCATCGCCGTTCGGTCGGACTTGGGGAACAATTCTGCCGCAGCCGGGTTGAATTGCCCGCCGGAGACTCGTGCCAGTTCTTGCAACAGGACCTCGTTAGTCGGCCGGAGACGCAGTTCATCCGGGTAGCCCACATGCAAACCGCGGGCCTGATGGTAGAGCAATTTGCCCCCCTGTTTTTGGGACAGGTCGAGGTGATAGGCTCCCGTTTTCGGCGTCTCGAATTCGGCGGTATAGCGCCCGGGGGCCGTCTGGCGGACGGGCAGCTTTTTCAGTCCCAGTTGTGGGTCGATCAGAGTCAGTTCGGTCTCGGCCTGGTTCAAAAATCGGCCGGAAGGATCGATTGCATCCAGCGTGACGGTGGCCTTGCGGTCTTGTTGAGTCACCTGGACGATGACCCCTTTGGCATCACTTTTCCGCATCGCGTGCCGCACGACCTGCGACCAGAATTTGCCGTACCCGGGCCACGTCAGCCATTCGGCTCCCCAGCGACTCTTCGCGTCAGACGTGAACGCCACCGTGGTCCCCAACCCATAACGCCACCACGCCAGCAACGGGTCGCCGGCTTCGGACGACAGAATGAATTCGCTCGTGGCCTTGGGACGAGTCACCACATAACCCAACAGAAACGGAGCCTGCTCGAAATCAATGTCGGCCAGAGTCTGCGTCGGGCGAACGACTTGCGGTATAAACGGTTGCTCATTAATTGCCGACTTGCTGGCGGTCATCGTTTCCTTGGCGAAGATCTGGGGGAGCGATCCCGGATCAGTGGCGACATACGACCGGCCTTGCCCCACGCGGGCAATCTCTTCCAGCACGTTGTTGTCAGCCCCTTCGCCCACCGCAACCGTCGTCACAGTCATCCGCGCCGAGGCCATCGTCGCCGCCATCCCCGTAAAATCACCGGGCGACGAAATCCCGTCGGTCAGCATAATCACATGCTTCAACTTCGCACTGGCCGAGTTCAACGCGTTGTAAGCCTCTTCCATGGCCGGATACATCGTCGTTCCGCCACCCGCTTCGATGCGGCTGATGTCATCAATGATACGGCCTTTGTTCCCCGCCGATTGCAGTTCGCTGACCCAATAAAAATTGCCGTCAAACGCGATCACACCCAGCTTGTCACTCGGCCCGAGGAGCTCGGCGGCACTCTTGGCGGCCTCTTTGGCCATCTCCATCTTGTCGCCACCCATCGAGCCCGATTTGTCGATGACCAGGACCATCCCCAGGCTCGGCTTTTCCTTCTCTTTTTCGAAGTCGCTACGGACCGGAAGAATTTCTTCGAGGACCGTTTTATAGTAGCCCCCCAGTCCAAACGACTGCTCGCCCCCCAGCATCATGAAGCCGCCGCCAAGGTCCTGCACGTAGGTCCGAGCGATCTCCATCTGCTTCTGAGTCAGGTCGGTCGCCGGGACGTTCGACACGATCAGCAACTCATAATTCTGCAGATCAGCGAGCGATTCAGGCATCCCTTGAGTCGGCCGCACATCAACTTGAATTTCTTCCTGTTCGAGAGCCCGCGCGAGATGCTGCCCTAAGGCCGGATCACTCTCCACCAACAAGACGCGCGGCTTGCCGGTGGTGAAGACCAATCCTGATTCCGTGTTATTATCGAGCAACGCATCCTGCTTCACACCGCTGACTTTCACGGTATATTCGGCAAGACGCTCGTGAGTAATCTGCTGTTGAAACCGGAAACGATTTTCTCCCGTCTTAAACGTCTTCTTCTCTGACACGACGCGGTGTGCCCCGCGAAAGACTTGGACCTCGCCAGCATCGTCGTGGTTGGAATCGATCACGACCTCAACATAGAACGGTTCGCCCTCACGCACCTGTGCAGGAACGACAACGGCCGACACCTGCACCTCAGGATCAGGCCGCGTCTTCATCGGAATCGTCGTGATGGGAATCTGAGCTCGCAGAGCCGCCTTCAGGGCGTCGCCGGTCGTTTGATTGCCGTCGCTGAGCACCACGATGCGCGGCACATAAGCCGGCGGCATGGCCCCCGCGGCGGCTTCGATGGCGGCGGCGAGGTTGGTTGCTTGCTGATCAATTTCAGGCTTCACGCTGGCATCGGCCGGGGTCATCGTCGCGGCGGGCTTTTCGCTGGTCGGAGGCTTCGGCCGCTCGGTCGAAACTTGACCCGGTTCGGCGGCAAATGACATCCAGGCGATTCGCCGATCTCCGGCCTGAGGCAGAGCACTATCCAGATATTTTTCGATCGCCGCTTGAGATTCTTCCCCGACGCTTAGACTGCGGTCAACTGCGAACAGGACGAACTCTTGTTTCGTCGGCTGCAACAAGGTCAAACCGGCCAGCGAGAGGACGAGCAACGTGACGATCAGCGACCGCACAATCAGTGATGTCACTCGTTGCCGCCGCGTAAAATCGACCAGGCTGTATACGAAGTAGTACCCCAGCACCGGCACCACGCAGAGCCCCAGCAACCACATCGCACGTGTGAATTCGAGTTGAAAGGGCATGGGGAGCATTTGGTCCGAGGAACGTTCTAGTTGAGTTTGCCGCTCGTATTATTCGTGCTCCCCTCGCCCTGGTACCCCGGGGTGAGGGGCTGGGAGTGAGGGGCAATCGCGTACCTTCCAGTTGATTTTGGCGTAGCCGGGGTCGGGCCTACGATTTTTCGATATTGGCCGATTTCAGTTCGAATTGCCAACACGGGCCGGAGGCGGCCAATTTCGAAAACTCGTACGCCCGACCCCTCAGCCGATCCATCTGCGTTGATAGAGGCACCATTCTAACGCTGCTAACATCCAGGCCAGAACTAATAGGTAGTACCACAAGGGACGCATCCCCGCTCCGCGCAGAGCTGGGCTTTCACTCGCTTTGTCAATCAGGATCTGGGCCGGTCGGATATCCGATTCTTGTCTGTTCGCCAGATTACAGGCAACCTGTAAGAGGGGAGCAGTTTTCTGCTCCTTGGATGCGGGTTCCTGCGGTGCCGGTTGGATGCTCCACAGACCGCATTGATCCAACGGTCCGAGCGTCACCTTGTCGGACTTCTCCGGGAGCGGACGTTGCTGGCCGTGGGGATCGACCAAGACCAGTGGTTGTAACAAGGCTTCGGGCGGGATGCCGGCTTGCGATAACTTCAAGTCGACAACGGCTCCCGAGGCCAGCGATTCTCGCAACTCTCCCCGCTGGCCGGCGAACCATGTCAAGACGTTCGACGTCATGATGGGGAAGACCGTACGGAGCGGCAGGTCTCCTTCGTCGAGGTTCACCGTTAAGACCGCGACCTTGCCCCCCGGGTGTTCGATCGCCGCAAACAGCGGGTCTCCCGAAAGGGCGGAGACCAGGACTTGAACTTGCTCCGGATTAGTGAACGTCAGCTTGTGTGCTTCCGGCATCAGGACATTATCCAGCCGCACGTGGGCCATCAGGGGCGAGTCCTTATCCTGCTTCGTCACAATGGGGTTTGGCAACTTCTCACCCAGTTTCCAGAACTCGGAACTGCCGTGAGGGTCGATGACCAGCACGGGTCCGGTGGGAATCTTTGTCGAGACGGTACGATGCAGGACGACGACAGAACCGGGAGTGATTGGTAGCGGCTCCGACGGCTTCTTGACTGTTAACTGCACGAGCGGATTGGCCTCGAAGACTTTTTCCAGGAAGAGATTGCCTTCGGTGACCAAAGTGAGCGGCTGCATCTCACGTTTCGGCAGGAGGGCCCAGGCCTGATTATCGGTTTCCAGGGCATCGGGGCGATTCAGCTTGGCGACCAGCGTGCCTCCGTCGGCTGTCGCCTTCTCGAACGTGTGACTCCACTCGGCGCCGGCCGCCAGTTGCAGCGGCACGACATCCAGCACTTCGCCGTTCAATTCCATTTCCAGACGGCATTCAACAGGCTCATCGGAAGCATTGACCACTTCGGCCAGAATCTCATAACCAATCGGGTCGAGCAAACTGCGACGGGCCTGAAAGCGGGTGATGCCGACATTCGACGTCCGCTTGCCGATCACAGCCAATTGCACCGTGGCCCCGTGGCCGACGCTGCCAGAGTCGGTGTTGGATTTGGATTTGGTGTCGGTACTAGCATGGGCACCGACGCTGGCAGCGTCGGCCACGGGGGCTGGAAGGTATGCTTCACTCCCCACAAAGCAACCGTCGGTCATGACAATGACCTGCCCGTTACGCGACGATCCAATCAATCGTTTGGCGAGTGCGATCCCGTCGGCAACACGTGTCGGCCCGTCGGTCGGTGTGATGCTGTTGAGGGCATTGTACAGAGTCCGCGGATGTCCGGTCAGACCACACACAACCTGGGGCTGAGTCCCCGCGGCAACGATTGCCATTTCATCCTGGAACCGCAGGCTGGTTATTAATTGGCCGGCGAGTACCTGCGCTCTATGCAGCCGCGACGGCTTCTCGTCCGTCGCTCGCATGCTCGCGGAATTGTCCACTACGAGAACCAGTTTGCGAGCCTGCAACGGCTGCCACAAGAAGTATGGTTCCGTCAACGAGATGACGAGCAGACTGAGCATCAACAATTGAACCAGCAACGACAACAGATGCCGCAGATGCTGCCAGATGGAACGGGGCGGCTTCTCTTCATAGATCTGCCGCCAGAATAGAATGGTCGAGACTGGAACGCGTCGCAGGCGGATCTTCAGAATGTAGAAGACGATCACCGGGCCGGCCAGCAGCAACCACCAGAATGCGGCAGGTGTGACAAAGTTCATTGAACCGCTCCCGCTGTCCGCATCATGCGCAGGATCAGTTCATCGAAGGGGACCGCAGTCGGAGATTGAATGCACGACAGGCCGTATTTGCGACCATACTGCCGCACCGCCTGCTGATGGTCTTGAAAGATCTGCTTGTATCGCCGCAATGCTCGCTCGGTGATCGTCACCTTCTGACCGGCAGTCGTTTCAATATCGATGAGCTCCAGCTCACCCAGCAATTTCGGATCGGCTTCGGCGGGATCGTGGATCTGCACGATGTTGGGTTCATACCGGCGATGTCTTAGGATGTCCAACCCCTGTGAAAACCCTTGTGGATCGAACAGATCACTGACGACGACTGCCAGTCCGCGGCGTTGTGTGCGTTGCGTGAAGACCGTGGCGACACGTGCCAAATCGGTCGCGCTCCCTTGTGGCTCCAGGTTCTCGAGGAACCGCAACAGCGACAGGATGCGATCCTTGCCGCGAGTCAGAGGGAAGTCGGCGACCACCTGATCGGAATAGGCAATCACGGCGATCCGATCGAGGTCTGCCAGGGCAATGTAGGCGAGAGCCGCCGTGATCTGCCGGGCGTAATCGAACTTGGCGGGCGTTCCGAAACCCATGCTGAGCGAACAGTCCAGGAAGAGGTAGACGTGCAGGTCTTCCTCTTCCTGGAACCGTTTGAGGAGCAACTCCCCATGCCGCGCATAAACGTTCCAGTCGAGATAGCGAAAATCGTCCCCGGCGGTGTATTCACGGTGATCGGCGAACTCGATGCCACCCCCCAGCTGCATCGTCCGGCGTTGGGCGAGCAACGATCCACGGAAGACCCGTTTGGAGATCAGCGAGAGATACTCCAACTGCTTCAAGAATCGGGAATCGAATAACGCCATTTAGAGTTAGCCACAGAATGACACAGAAGAAACACAGAACATTAGGATTTGTCTCACGCAAAGGCGCCAAGGCGCAAAGGGGAGACTGCGTAGCCGCTTCTTCTTTGCGCCTTGGCGCCTTTGCGTGAGATATTTCTTTTTTTAAATTACAGAGTCCTACGAAACCACCTTTGAGCCATTACTTACTTCTACTAAAAATACCGATTGCCATGTCCGTCCTTCTTCCGTGTTTTTCTGTGTTCTTCTGTGGCTAAAAATCTGAACTTAAGCCACTGTTCGCAAGATGCTGTCGATTACCGCATCGGTCAGCACGCCTTCTGCCTGGCCTTCGAAGTTCAAAATCATGCGATGCCGCAATACCGCCGGCGCCACAGCGTGGATGTCTTCCTTGGCAACGTGATAGCGATGATCGAGGATTGCCCGGATCTTCGCCGCCAGGATCAATGCCTGGGCTCCGCGCGGGCTGGAGCCGTAGCGAATGAACTGCTTCGTCGATTCATGGGCGATCTCGTTCTCCGGATGGGTCGCCAGGATGATGTTGATACCGTGGCGGCGGATCTCGTCGGCGATCGGGATCTGGCGGGCCTGGCGAGCCATCTCGAGGATTCGTTCGCCGGCCAGAACCGGTTCGGCACGCGGTGTGCTTGATTCGGTCGTGCGGTCGAGGATCGTTTCGATCTCGGCGGCGCTCGGGAATTTCACTAACAGCTTGATCATAAAGCGATCCAACTGAGCTTCCGGCAGCGGATAGGTCCCTTCCATCTCGAGCGGGTTCTGGGTCGCCATGACAAAAAACGGTTCTGGCAGTTTGTAAGTTTGTCCGGCGACGGTGACCGTGTGCTCCTGCATGGCCTCGAGCAACGCGGATTGCGTCTTCGGGGTGGCTCGGTTGATTTCGTCGGCCAGGACGATGTTGGCGAAGACGGGGCCCTGTTGAAATTCAAACTTCTTCCGGCCGTCGGGAGTTTCCAAAACCACGTTTGTGCCAATCAGGTCCGCCGGCATCAAGTCAGGAGTGAACTGAATGCGTTGGAACTTGAGATGCAGAGCATCGGCCAGAGTCCGCACGAGCATGGTTTTCCCCAGCCCGGGCACCCCTTCGAGCAACACATGCCCGCCGGCAATCAGGGCGGTCAGCGTCCCTTCGACGATCTCGTTCTGGCCGACAATGACCTTGCCGACTTCGGATCGCAGCTTGAGGAAATCCTCGCGGAATTTTTCCAGTTGCTCACGGATGGCGTCTGTTTCACTCATCGGAAACCTCGATTCCTCGCCGGTACGGGCCGAACGGCCGGGGCGAGCTGGGTGATGAAAGTGCACTTGTAGCCGCGTTCGCCAGAACGTGGGCTGATCGACGTCCGACCCACGTTCTGGCGAAAGCGGCTACAGAAGTTCTCGGCCGCTCAATGAAAGCACAAGTTGTGCCAGTTGGAAATGCAAACGGAACGAAAAGAATCTGGTTCTGGTGTTCACCGACTCATTGTCTTATAATCGGCGGCGACTTTCGATTCAATCGCCAGCCGTATTCACGTGCTGCAGCAGGAGGCCTGTCATGCCATCATCTCCTCGGCGTTGTTGGTCGTTTTCGAGTCGGTTGGTGCTCTGCGGAGTATGGCTGGCGACGCCCGTGGCGGACGCTGCTAGCGTCCGTGTCAATAGTTCTCGACCACGCATCAGACTTGAATCTCAAGACACGGACGCTAGCAGCGTCCGCCACAGGCGTGTTGCCTGGGCTGATACTAAACCGGTTGGCACTAAGTCTGCCGCCGTTCCCGAGGCCGACGCGGAACTTGAAAAGGAACGGCTGACTGCCGAGCGTTTTCAGACGGTTCTCGAGAAAAATCCGCGGCGAGGGACTGCGCTCGATAAGGTCTACGGCTTTCACGTTGAGCGCGGTTCGCTGGAGACCTGGGTCAAGCAGTATCGCGATCGTGTCCAAAAGCAGCCGGAGGATGGGGCCGCCTGGATGTTACTGGGATTGATCGAAATGCAGCGCGGCCAGGATGCCTCAGCCGTGCAAGCTTTTCAAAATGCGGAGAAGTTTTTACCAGACAATGCTGTCGCGCCGTATTATCTCGGTCAGTCGCTCGTCCTCGTCGGGCAATCCGATCAGGCGGCTGCTGCGCTCGAACGAGCCTTGAAACGCAACCCGGCGCAGGTTGATCAACTGGAGATTTTTCAGGCCCTGGGTCGCATTTATCAGCGAGCTCACAAGGCCGAGGAAGCTCTCGCGGTCTGGAAGCGGTTGGAGGAACGCTTTCCGAATGATTGGCGAGTCCAGGAGCAAATTGCCCAGACTCTCGTGGAAGAGGGCCAGCCGGCCCTGGCACTGCCGCGGTTCGAAGCGTTGGCCGCGAAGTCCTCGAAGGATCTCTACCGGCAGTCGCAGTTCCGCATTCAGGCGGCGGAGCTCAAGGTGCAGCTAAGTAAGACCAAGGAGGCCCTGGCCGACTTCGAAACACTGCTCGGTGGACTGAATCCTGACAACTGGCTCTATCGTGATGTGCGGCAGAAGATTGAGGCGGTCTATCTGCGGAACGAAGATAACGCCGGATTGGCGACCTATTACGAAGGCTGGCTCAAGAAGCATCCCGACGACGTCGACGCCATGGCACGCATCGCACGCATTCTGGCCGGCCAACTGCGCACTGCTGAGTCGCAGGCCTGGCTGGAGAAGGGGCTCAAGCTAGCACCAACTCGTCACGAACTGCGAAAAGTCATTATCGATCAACTGGTGTATGACCAAAAGTACGCCGAGGCCATTCAGCAGTATGAAATCCTCAACAAGCAGTCTCCGAACAATCCCGACACGATCCGCGAATGGGGCCGGTTGATCCTGAAGGATACGACGAAACCGCTTCCCGAACGGCAGCAGGCGGCGACCGCATTGTGGAAGCAATTGCTGGTCGCGAAACCGAAAGATCCCGTGGTCGTGACGCAAGTCGCGGATCTGTTCCGGCAGTCGGACCTGACCGCCGAGGCATTAAAGCTCTATCGCCAGGCGGTCGAGTTGGCTCCGGAGGCCGTCCAATATCGCGAGTATCTCGGCGAGTACTATCACCACTTGAAACAGCCCGCGGAAGCGTTAGAGACATGGCAGGAAATCGCGAGCGGGAAGAAGCGCACTGCGGAGAATCTGTCTCGCCTGGGGGAAGTGCTGAGCACTTTCGGATACCTCACAGAGGGGACCGCGGCTCTGCAGGAAGCCGTGCAACGGGATCCGCAGGAGTTCGACTTGCGGCTGCGATTAGTGAAGGTCTTGCAGCGTGGCAAACAGTATGCAGAGGCCGTAGCGCAACTGACTGCCTCCGAAAAACTGGTCACGACTCCCGAACAAGCCGAGACGGTCCTGCAGCAACAATTGCTCGCTTTTGAGGCAGAGCAGACCTTACCTGCCCGAATCGAGAGCTTAACGCAGGAGCTCACGGCCGGTCCGCCAACGGGTCAGCCTGCGGATAAGCTGCATCCGCAACTGGCACAGAAATGGTATTTGCTGAGCCGTTACTGTGAAGCGGATGGCAAGCGGACGGCGGCCTTGCAAGCCGCGCAGAAGGCGTTGGAGTTTGATCCCCAATCGATCCGCAACCTGTCCGCCTTGGCGCGGCTGCAGGAAGCGAATCACAATCTGTCGGCGGCCGCGGAATCCAACCGGAAATTGGCCACAATTGACCGGCGACTCCGTTCGGAGTACCTCACCAAAGTCGCCCGGCTGGAAGGCCAATTGGGCCATGTCGATCTGGCATTGAAGGCGGGGCGCGAAGTCCTGGCGGCGGCACCGGGTAAGGCTGACAGCTATGACTTTTATGCTCAGTTGTGCTTTGAGCTGGGGTCGCCAGACGAGGGGCTCGAGACCCTGCGGCGGGCGGCGCGCTTGAATCCGTCGGATACCAAAGTCCTGCTCACGCTGGCCGATAAGCTGGCCGAACTGTTTAAGACCCCCGAAGCGCTGGAATTCTATTGGCGGGCGTTCGACAAGAGTCCCGAAATCGACGGCAAGCTGGAGATCGTCACCAAGCTGACCGAGCTCTACCTGGCCTCCAATCATCTCGACAAGTTGCTGGAGAAGCTGGAACGGCAGCGCCGGGCCGATCCGCAACAGATGCGGGGGGCCACGCTGTGCCTGGCTCAAGCACATCAAACTGCGGGTGATACGACATTGGCCCGCAAGGAACTCGAACGCCTGCTGACGACGGACACGCGCGACACGGCCCTATTGCAGCAGTTGGCCAAGCTGTCCGCCAACGAGGGAGACTTTTTCGCGGCAGTGAAATACCAGCGGCAGCTGATTCAGATTGCACCCGGTAAGGATGCGACCGCTCAGTTGGCGACCTACCTGACCCAAAGCGGTGACTCGACCGCGGCCAATGAATTGCTCGCGCAGGCTCTCCTCGACGAGAAGGATCCGGAGGCGCTGTTGAAGTCCGTGGACGGCATGCTGGGCCGCGGACAGAATTCGCAAGTGTTGTTAGTGACGAAACGGGTCCTCGCCGAGCAACCTCACAACTGGGAGTTTCTGTATCGTGAGGGAATCGCATTGGCCAAGGACAACCCTGCAGATGCTGAGCAACGTTTTCGTCAGTTGCTCGCGCTGAAGGTTCCAGAAAGCGAACCGGGATTGCTGCAACAGGGCAAGCAGAAGGGAACCGCCGGAAAGCCCTCTGTCGTGAGTGTGCAGACTTTGATTCCTTCCACCAATCCTTTTAATGATCGCCAATCGATAGTCAGTATTGTGCGCGACCTCACGCTCGACGACGGCCAGAATCTGCAAGGTATGACTCGGACGGTAATGATTGGAGGCCAGATGCGTCAGATACGCAGGGCAACGAGGGCGGGTGGTGGCAACGTGTCCTGGGTCGTTGTAAACAACGCATCAGCCTGGTTTCCGCACACGTACGGGCAGGCCCGGACCGCCGCCTGGGGTTGGATGTTGAAGTTCACTCGCGTTCAAGGTACGACAGGCGAACTTCTCCGAAAGTTGCGCCTGGCGTGGGATCAGAACAAGACTTCGGAACAGGCCGGCTGGGATTGGTACACGGTTAACACACTGCTCATGGAGGGAACCACTTGGAAAGATCTCAATGAGCAGTTAGCCATCGTGCGGACGATCATTCATCAGGTCCCACAGCCCTCGCTGGAAGCGCAGGTCGTATTTCTCAACTTAATCGGTAATCGCCCCGCGCCGGTAGGAAACCCGGACGTCGTCGCGGCCGCGCAGAATCAGTTGTCTGAAAATGAACTCGACGAAATCATTACGCTCTACTATCGCGTCCGCAGCAACCCGGAATATCAGCCAGTCCACGAATCGTTTTACGGAGCGATCCTGGTCAATTCACTCCAACGCCAATTGCGGTTCGCCAAGCGTGAAGCAGACGCGGATAAGATCTATCAGGACTACGTGGACGGGGCCACATCTCCCCAGCAGATTCTCAATTTGAGTCAAGTCGGCGTTCTGCCGCGCAACTTGGAGGAGGCCTGGAAACTCTGGGATCGAGCTGATCAACTCGCCGCTGCAGCCGTGCCGCCGGTACGGGCCATTCCCGACATTTATGCGACCTTTCTCGCGCGATTGATGGCGGCTCGGGCCGAAGAGAAGCAGATGGCCGATGTGCTCACCATTATTGATCGCTATCTGACGGCAGCTCAACGTCAACAACGTGTGCTGGCTGCCAGCGGGCACGCCCCGACACGAGCTAACGTGGCGGCCACCGCAGCAGCCCATGTGACCACGACGAATGTGACGGTTATCAACGGAGTGCGACGCCAGCAATTGAAGGTCTACTATCAACTGACGATCGACAAAAAGACCACGCACGAAATGTTCGACTTTCCCGCCGCGAATCCTCATTACCATTATGAATCGATCCAGATCCTGAGAAATGCGTTTGCCATCTACAAGGGGTACGGGCAGATCAACGACTTGATCCAGCATTTTGAGACCCGTGCCCAGGCAGCCGATGTATCCGCCGCCGACCGCTTGCCGTGGCGTTTGGGATTAGTCTATCTCCACAGTTGGGCCGAAGCCCCCGGTGTGGCCCTGAAGTTGATGACCGAGATCTGCGAGGCCGCCCCGGAAGATCAGGACCTGCGCCTGCAGTTGGCCGAAATGTTCAGCACGCAGTCGCAATGGGGCGAGGTGATGAAGCAGATTGATCTGATCACCGATCCCGATCCGCAACTCGTCCAGAAACGGGAAATCCTCGCCTTGCGAGCTGCGATGCGACTGGCCGACAACGCACGGGCCAAGACCGCGGCCCTCTATCTGTCGACGATTAAATTGGATCCCGAAACGCAAGCTCAACTGACGTCTGACATGAGGACACTCGGCATGCACGAACAGGCGAAATTGTTGTCAGGACGTGGTACACCCCGGCCGGCCGCCAATGCGGTGTCGACGCTGGTGAGACTGATGCAACAGCATGAACGGAACTCGCAGCCAGACACGGCCGTCGAGGTGGCCGTGACCATCCTGCGCCGCACGCAGTCCGTCAGCCAGTCGCTGGGCCCCAACGTGGTACGTACGGCAAATGACATGCAAGCTCGGCAGGCCCGATCCCAGGCCCTGCAGTTTCTGGTCAAGTCAGGCCGGCTGCCGGAATTGATTCAACGCACGGAATCCCAATTGGAGAGCCAACCCAGATCACTGCCGCTGAACCAGATTCTCCTGGAATATTACACGGCCGCGGGACAGGACGAGAAAAAAGCGGCGGTCCTGGAAAGGCTGGCCCTCTGGGACGTCGGCGATGGTCCCACTCGTTGGGACCTGGGCCTGCAACAACTGCGGTTGGGCAATTCCGAGCAGGCGGTCAAACTCTTCCAAGCGGCGATTCGACTGCAGCCTGACCTCTTGCAGAAAAAGTTTCCGGAGCTGGAACAGGAACTCCAAAACAAACAACCCGATGCGGTCTACGTGAATTTACTGGCGGGAGTCGACTTGAAGCTAATGGGGTCTTCGCCGTACGCCATCAACGTCATCAATAAATTAGTGAGCAAGCCGGAGACTCGTGCATCGGGTGTGACGCTGTTCAAACGGGCCTGGATCGCGTTTCCCAGAGAACGACTGCAGATGTTGACACATTACATGATCACCCTGGATCTCGCGAACTCCCCCTACTTTTATGATTATGCCCGCGAGGCACTCATTCCCATCCCCGGCATTCCGCCGCTGACTGCCTGGGCGGGATTTGACATTCGAACCCATCAACCGGATGGCAAAGTCACCGGTCTGTTGATTGGCCTGCTGGACGCCGCCAAGCTTCAGCAAAAGCTGGCAGATCTGGAACTGATTGTCGCGAAGGCCGCTGAAGAAACACCGGCCTGGACCGCAGGGCCGGCGCTGCTGGGCGTCACCCGGCTGCGCCTGGGAGAAACGGCTGCGGGTTTGAAATCTCTGCAGACCATTGCCGACCAGCCGGATTGGTCCATTCCAGCACCCGCGGCGTGGCTGATCGCCCAGGAACTGAAGTCGGTACCTGAAGGGGAAGCCCTGGCAATCCGGTTCTATGAAATGGCGAATAACAACGTGCCTTTCGGACATCCCGACCGCCGGAGCTATGAGACGTTTGCCCTCAGTCCCGAGTCTCCCCTGGTCGAATTGTATGCCAAGACTGGACAGAGGGAAAAGGCGAGACAGATTTTGTTAAAGCGGCTCCCCGCTATAAATCAACTCATTCTGCCCACGTTCCGCAGTGATTCCATTGATGATGAAGCTCAGTGCTTCATAGCAGATAAACTCATCGAGATCGGCGCACGTATGGACGCTCTGCGGGCCTATCGGTATTTGCTGATTCCAAAAGAGCGAGGGAGACTGGCCAACAATGTGATCGGCGGACGGCTGGCATCCGAGCGTATTGCGGCGGCGAGTAAGGCAATTGAGCCGGCGGCGTTCATCGCCGATCTGGAAGCGGGGGCGCAGGTGGCAGCGCCCGTTGACAGCTTCCTCCCCGCGATTGACTTACTGCTGCATCTCACACCGGACGCCG
>JAQGHS010000186.1 GCA_028291605.1 Planctomycetaceae bacterium
GGCCACGCTGTATATTGAACAGCCCCATGCTGTCGAGTCTCGCCAGGGCTTCCCGCAGCGAGGGGCGGCTGACTTGAAGTTGCTCCAACAATTCCAATTCACCCGGCAATCGCATACCGGGCAGCAAATTGTGCTGCTTGATGACCGCCAGGATGCTATCGACAACTTGATCGACCGTGGATCGTCGAGGAATCGGCTTTAAACGCATAGCGTCCCAACCAACAACGGAAAAAGTGAGCGAAACTCTTCAACGTGTTAGATGTCTGACATGTTACTATGAAATAGAAGGGAGTGTCAAGAAACGGGGAGCGTGGATGTGCATTCGCCCATGCAGCAAATCTTTACGAGCCACGTCATCGCCTTCCGAGGCCATCAAGATGGCAATAAATCGCACGATGTGCGATTCTTGACACCGATCAGTAAACCTTTATTCGAAACAGGAATGACTTCCGCGGAGAATCACCGTGATCTCGACCGTCCGTTGCACGATTGCTTTTCACTTCGTCTGGTCAATCCTGGGAGTTGTCTATCTGGCCACCCCGGCCACGGCATGGGCCGCAGAGACACCTTCCGTAGTGGTGATTGAAGGCTGCTCAGTATTCGACCCAGAAACCAGCACGATGCTCGCGGCTCGCACGATTGTGGTCCGGGGTGACAAAATCGTGTCGGTGACTGCGGCGGACCAGAAAGTTGAAATCCCCGAAGGCGCCACCCGGATCGACGGGCGAGGAAAGTTTGCCCTGCCCGGTTTGATCGATGCTCATACCCATAGCGTTCATGTCCTGGATTATGCGCGGATGACCGGTGATGAAGTCCTCCCGCTGTACCTGGCTGCTGGAGTCACCTCAATCCGCAGCACAGGTGAAGAGATCGTTGCGGCCACGCTGGTCGCTCGCTGGGCCATGGCCCATCCCGAATCAGCCCCCCGCGTGTTTACCTGCAGTCCGTTGCTCGACGCCGACCCGCCGATTCATCGCGACATTGGACGCGGTATCACCGACCCAGCGCAGGTCCCGGCCATCCTGGATGATCTGCAACGCTGGAATATCAGCACGGTCAAGATCTACGCGGGAACGGGTCGTCCGGTCGGTAAGGCGATCATCGACGAGGGCCATCGCCGCGGGTTATTCATCACCGCTCATCTGGGAAACTATTCCGCCCAAAATGCGGTCGAGGACGGTATCGATTGTTTAGAGCATATCTGGTCAGTCTACAACTACGTCATCCCCAGCGACCTCAAGCGAGAACCGGGATACCGCTGACGCCTCGACCTGTCCAACCCAATCTGCGAGGCACTCGTTGCCGAACTTGCGAAGCGAAAGACGTACGTCGACCCCACTTTGGCGG
This sequence comes from Planctomycetaceae bacterium, assembly GCA_028291605.1. Classification (GTDB taxonomy): domain Bacteria; phylum Planctomycetota; class Planctomycetia; order Planctomycetales; family Planctomycetaceae; genus JAKFVC01. The sequence continues at coordinate 1,348 of JAQGHS010000186.1, forward strand.
TCTTCCGCAATATGATCCTGCTGCCCGATGTTCCGGAGATTAAAGATCACCCCGACAACGCGCTGGTACCCAAAAGATTACGCGACTTCTGGCCTGTCTATTTGAAACGGACCGGCTGCCCGCAAGGAGGAGCGTTAGAGGATCGCCGCCGCGAGTTCGCCAAGTTCCAGGAACTGACGGGCAAGCTCTATAAGGCAGGCGTCCCGTTACTGGTCGGTACCGATTCTCCCGAACCGCAGTGCACGCCGGGCTTCTCCATGCATCAGGAATTAGAGATGCTGGTCGAATCGGGCCTGCCCCCGGCTGCAGCATTAAAAGCGGCCACACTGCATAATGCGACGGCCCTTAAGGAGCAGGAGCGTCTCGGTTCGATCGCCACTGGCAAACTCGCGGACATTGTACTCCTGACAGCCAACCCGCTGGATGACATCCGGAATTCACGCAAGATTGAAGTCGTGATACGCAGCGGCATCGTTTGCCAGCCGGCAGAGTTGTTGAAGCAAGTGCCGAAAGACTAAGTAGGACATCGATTCTGCAAGGTGGTCTGCGTCGCAAAGACAAGTTGTGCATTGGCCCTCATTGACGCCGCCCAAGACTCTGTTCTCGCAAATCGTTCTGGCGTTCCCTGTGAAGTCGATAGTCCAGCATTTCACTTGCCTCCGGAATGACTCTCGGTGAATTAGGGGCAGCATCTCTGTCGAATTGCACCATCCTGTGGGTGAACCAGCCTAAGACTGAGATTAGAACGGCCATAAACAAGATGTTCGTCAGCCATGATACCAGGGGCTTCAGCATAATCATTCCACAGAAGATAACCGAATATTGAAGGCACGCTGAAACGTGACACTTTCCATCGCGTGTCACGGATTTCGTCAATGCCAGCGACTACAGATTCCGTGTGTGGGTGGACACTATCGGTACAACTTGATGCCACGGCGCCGCATGTCTTCCTCGTGTTCGCGGATGTGTGGATAGTCTGGCATCACTGCTGCGCCTCGCTGCGGGTAGATTTCCATGGACCATCCACTGGCCGTCGTCTCGAATTGCGATATCTCGTGTACTATACATATTAGTAATGCGCTCAGTCCGACCATAAACAGACTTTTCGTGAGCAATGATGCGAATGGTCTCACCATTATGTCGTTACCGAGTACAGGTGTGTGCGAGCCAACGAGAAAATGTTGTAACGCAATTCAACTAGCGTTTAATTTCCGTGACCGACTTGAATGTTCGAGAAGCACTCCGCGGAACGATTCCGGAAGTCGAGTGCGCGCGTCGCTACCGCGGCAATGCTGATGCAAGTTGCCTACGCGCGAAACGTCAAGGGAAGCGCCGGCACTATGGCCTGGTATCGTTGTCACCTGATGACGCGACTCCGATTCTTGTTGCGCGCAGGGATATCGTGATTTAGCATGTAATCGTTAACAAAAACCAGCGTTGCTTAGGCCAAGATCGATCATGATCGATCTCACTGCAAATTCAGTGCTTGGCTGGCAGTATTGCAGGAGCTTCCGCTTCAGGGCGCCGCTTTTTTTGAAATTCTAAAGATTGCCTCGTATCAGGCAGTGCGGGACCGCTTTCTGGTAGGCATTTATTCCCTCGCGGGTCACTTTAGTATTATAGATGATTAGCGTCGTCGGTCGTGAAATGCGACTCAATCGCAGGAGTCCTTGATCTGTGAGATCCGTGTCGGCGAAATTGATTCGCTGCCCCCGCAGGTCATCGGGCAATGCTGCTATAAAGTCGTCAGCACTGATTCCCCCCGAGCGAAATATCAATTCGTTATAGGGAATCGCAGCTACTGGTCGTAAGACTTCTCGATCGATCGTCGGGTGCCCTGCGAGCGGCCTGAATTCGAGAAGATCCACGTAGAAGCGTGAGGGATTGTCCAGGACCTCCTGGACAGTCGAGCCCTGTGAGATACGGGGGTCAACGCTGATATGGAATCCGATTTTTCGAGCTGCGAGCTGACGGACGGCTTCGCGCTGGGGGTCGACACCGATGACTCGTGGAGGCGAACTGCCCGCCAGCACCTGACACAAAGGATTTCGCCGCTGCAGCTCTGCCACTGCAGCGATGTCGACGTTATTGTCGTCAAAATGGATCAATCGCAACTGGGGGACCTCCTGCAGACGTTCCCAGTCCGTTGCCTTCGGTCGATAGTTTGATATTCCAATTCGGAACGTTGCTTTCAATTCATGGAGGAATTTCCACTCGTCATCGATCGTCGTTCCCGAAATTCCCAACTCGTGTAACTGAGGAAGATCGCGCAGGTCTGCAAGGGATGAAGTGGGAATGCGAGTTCTCGCCAAGTCCAAGCAGATGACGACTGGCATTCGCTTTATATAAGGAATAGCTCCCGCATCGATTTCGTCTCCTGATAGAGATATCACTCTTAGATCGTACAGATTAGTGAGAGACTCAAGGTCCGAGTTTGTGAGTTCCCGAACTCCGTCGGACTGAATCGCGGTCAGGTAGAAAGGCTCGTTGGGCAGCCTTGTGAAGGGATCAAATGCCACCGCACGGGCAGGATTGATCAGGCTCAAGTGACCACGGCCGAGCCGCTGCTGCCAAAGTTCCGCCCCTGCACGCTCATGATTAACGGGCGCCGTCGGCGGTGAAGGTGGGAGCGGATTTTCTTCAACAGGCATGACGGCTGTCGGTGGGGCGAAATTGCTGACGAGTTGGCAAGCCGGTCGATCCTTCTTGAAGGTCTCAATTCCTGCTGGCGTGACTCTGGTTCCCTGCACATTCAGTACGGGGAATTCTTGGATGCGTTGCAGGTGCCGCAAACCTTCGTCGGTCAGGTCGGAGTTGCTGAAATTGATTTCTTCGGCCGTCAGGGATAATGGGAGCGACTTGGCGAATGTGTCGGCGTGCGGCAATTGCACGGCATTCAGCCTGAGGAAAGGGAAGTATGCCAGGGTCGACAGATCTTGCTCACGGAATGCAACGTGATGCGGCACGAGTACCGTATAAATATTAAACCAGTCGATATTTCTGAGATCTTTGACATACACCAAGGTCAGTTCATGGCGTAAGTCCCAACGATCGGCAGTGGACAACCGGAACCCCAGCGGCAACAGCACCTTGGCGGCTGTCCGCACAGGATCGATTCCCACCGCACCATAAACGTGAGCATTTAGAGATCCGTCCGCGCGGTTTCGGGCTGGATCGAGCCAGCGTCCGACAACCCTGCAGAGCGGATTGCGTGCTTGTACCTTCGCTGCCATCACGTTGGTCAGCAGACCGTCCAGCCGGATCGAACGGAGCTGCGGGACTTCGCTCCATTTTTGACAATCAGCGACCGAAGGTTCGGTGTATCTCGTAATCTCGAGCCTGCGTAAGTTCGACAATTCCTGTAGGAACTTCCAGTCGTCGTCGACTTGAGTGGCGTTGATCGCGATCGCGTTTAAGAAACGCAGGTCACGCAGTCCACTCAAGTCGGATGTCCAAATCGCGCTATCCGCAAATCTGACTGATCGCAGATTGGGAATGCGGCTCAGTAAGGCGATCGATTGTGCATCAATTTTGCTCTCTTCCAGGTTGACCGACCGCAGCCCGGTCAGTCCGGCGAATGGTTCCAGATCTTGACTGCAGATCGTGCCTGGTGCGGCCGACGCTTCACGGAGTTCAAAGGGGACATTGGGCAGGCGGCCGTTCGCGGGAACAGGTATTTTCTTGCCGCTGGCCCTCAGCACAATCGTGCATGTTCCTCCATGTTTCAACCAGCTTTGCGCTGCAGCGCGGTCGCGATCGACGGCGGCCTCGGATCCGAGGGCTGAAGGCGCCAGCGTGAGTTTTTGGGGATGTGGTGCGTCGAGTGGAACCGGTCGCGCCATTTGCGCAACGGGATGCGGTTTGCGCTCGATCTTGACGATTTCCTGACGGTCTTTCGTGAGCGCAACACGATTCGGCGTGACGGTGTATTCGCCGGTGAGTTCGGCGGGCAATTCGATTTCAATCAGGCCTGTACGGATTAGTTGCTTGTTTTTCTCGCCCTTTAACAAGCTCCAGCCGTCATCAACTTCGCGCCCGTCGAGCTTCACTTTAACGGAGATGCCTTCATACTCCGTCTGGACGATCAACTCGCCCTGCGGAGTTCGGATCTGCATCACATAGATCGCAGCCGCAAGGCATATCCCGCAAGCCATTGCCAGACTGGCGGGGCGCCACCACCCCATCCTTTGTTGCCGAGTTGTACGGGGGGAAACGACGGCGGCATCGGTAACTTCTCCGGTCATTGGCGAACTCAAGCGATGTGTGCTGAGAGTGCCGATAAATGCCGGGGCGGTGACATCAATCGATTCTCCGTCCGCTGCTGTGGCGAGGAAATCGACCAGGGCCCGCACATCCGCCGGGTGACTGAACGGGGCCAGGGCATCGGCGAGTTCGTGCGGAGTGGAATAACGGTCGGCGGGATTCTTGGCCAGCATCCGTAAGACGATGGCTTCTAGCTCGGGAGGGATTTCGGGGCAGCGGTCACTCAACGTGGGTGGGCTCTGGGTCGCCAGCGCCATCAGTAATTTCATAGGCGATCGGTACTGATCGCTCGAAAAGGGAGCTCTCCCCGTCAACAGCTTGTAAAGCGAGGCTCCCAAGCTATAGATGTCGGCGCGGATGTCGACAGCATGCGTATCGGAGCCCTGCTCTGGCGCCATGTATTCGAGCGTGCCCATGACCTGGCCGGTGGCAGTCAGTTCGCCGACATGCTCCAGATGGGTCTCGTCGAGGAGTGCCAGTCCCAGGTCCAGCACCTTGACGGCCGGAGCGTCGTCACGGTTCTGAGACAGAGTCAGCATCAAATTGGAGGGCTTAATGTCGCGATGAACCAGTCCGTGTTCATGGACGTGCTGTAAGCCGACGGCGGCCTGCCGGATCAATTCGCACGCGGCTCCAATGGGTAATCGTCCGTGTTGCTTCACCAGTTTTCTCAGGTCGATCCCGTCAACAAGTTCCATCACCAGATAGTGCATGCCGTCAATCTCACCCGCATCAGTTGCGGCCACGATATTGATGTGATGCAGCTTGCCAACCGCGCGCATTTCTCGACCGAAACGATCGACCGCATGCCGGTCTCGCAGCCGGCTGGTCGTCAGCACTTTCAAGGCGACAACTTTGTCCAGACGTGAGTGCAGCGCCTTGTAGACCGCTCCAAAACCACCCTCACCCAGTTTTTGCAACAGGTGATATTGCCCCAATACGCCCTCTCCGGGCAGCTCGGATTGTTCAGCGGGCGAAGCTTCTCGGTCTGCCGCAAGTTGTCGCCGTGTGGTAAACGAAGGGGCGCGCCCGATGGCCTCGACCAGATTCAAGGCTTGTTCGCAGGCAGATTCTTCGCTGAAAGGATCGGCCGGAGGGGAGCGACGCAGACTCGCCTCCAACAATTGCAGATCCGCTTTGACCACCAATATCGAAGAGTCGGAGGGTTTGTCGGACTGTGAAAGTGTCTCGTCGTGCTCGGCCAAGGTCTCAATCAGGCACTCGAAATCGATTTGCGATGGCATTTTTGAGGACCCTGGCGACCGGCACCTGATTCATTCAGGCAGGCGTTCTGTCTGAACGCTGACAACTCACACCTCTGCTATTAATACAATGCGCGAGCGCCACGAGAAAATCGCGGAAGTCAGCCTGTCGCAGAACTCGCCAAGAGTTCTGGCCGCATTGTTAAGGTAAGATCCCCTGCAGTCTTGGCGACTTCGGATCTCTGGATGTTGAGTGATTAACCGTCCGCAAGGACCTCGCGTAACCGACAAAGGACTCTGTACTTGGCTTGACGGACAGCCTTGGCCGACATTCCCAGAGCTGCGCCAACTTCTGTGGCGGGCTGGTTGTCAATCGTTGTTCTCCAGAAGGCATCCCACGTGAGCGGCTCAAAATCCCCTTTGATCAAGCCCAGTGCCCGATGTGCCAGGCTGGCGGTGGCATCGAATCCCTCCTGGCTGTCAGGGGTGTCCTCACCATTGTCGAGCGGTTCGGCAACTTCCTGGAATCGGATTTGAGCATCGGTGCCCCCCTCAGCTTGCGGCAGCGTGGCTTGCTGGCGGTGAAATTCTCGCACGGCATTGCGGGTAATCGTCCACAACCAGCCTCGGAAGGAGGCTTTGGGGCCCTGAGATGAATAGCGATCCACACTCTGGGAGACCGAAAAAAACACGTTCTGCACGACGTCCGCCGCATCGCTGGGCTGCAGACCGCACTGCCGAGTCCACCGATAAGCGAGCGGACCATAGAGCCGAGAAAGCCGGTGCCAAGCCTCAGGATCTCGCGCTTTGACGCGGCGAATCAATGACGCCGATGTCGAAAACGAATTGCCGGTCTGGGCCATATCAGGCAGTCTTTCCCGCCCTCATCGAGCAGTTGAGGATCATCCCCCGAATCCACTGCAGCTTGGCTTGCACCTGCAGGTCGATCGTTTGTGCATTATGGTGCAAAGAGGAAGACAATTCAAATCGTAGTCAATTGATGGGCTACACGTCGTGACGGGAATTGTCCAGATATCTGCCTCTGGGCTCCAGCCAACAGTTCGGAAGTTTAATCAGGTCAGGAAACTGATTCTACGAGAAGATCCGGACGCGTGCGCGTTTCGGCTGATGGTCGGGATGGATCTCGTCTCGTTACTGCGAATGCGTTTTGATCGCGGAGCGATCAACGACTATCTTTGACTACCCCTATGCCAGGATTTCTTTGACGACCTTCCCCTTCACGTCGGTCAGGCGATAGTCTCGGCCGGCGTGGCGGAATGTGAGTCGTTCGTGGTCCATGCCCAGCAGATGCAGCATTGTTGCGTGCAGATCGTGGGTGTGGACGCCTCCTTCGGCGGGCAGGATGCCGTATTCGTCCGACTTGCCGTGGACCAGGCCCCCTTTGACGCCGCCCCCTGCCATCCATGATGAGAAGACCAGATTGTGGTGTTCGCGGCCGGCATGGTTTGCGTCTTGATGGAATGAAGTCCTGCCGAATTCTGACGTCCACACGACCAGCGTGGTCTCCAGCATCCCGCGTCGCTTTAGGTCCGCGAGGAGGCCGGCGATCGGTTGATCAATCGCTTTGGCCAGTCGCTCGTGGTCGGCCATATTGCCGTGAGAATCCCAGTTGTTGCTCGACCCGACATCAATCAGTTCGAGGAACCGCACTCCCCGTTCTGCCAATCGACGAGCTACCAGGCACTGCCAGCCGAAGCCCGTTGTGGCCCCGCGATTGACACCGTACAGTTTCAGGGTCTCTTCGGTTTCGCCCGACAGGTCAAATGCTTCGGGGGCTTCCCGCTGCATGCCGAACGCGGTCTCGAAGGAACGCACACGGGCATCCAGAGCCTGGTCTGCCGCGCGGCGTTCGAGATGGCTGCGATTCAACTTGCTTAACAGGCTCAGCTCCAACTCCTGCAGCTCAACACCTGGAACGCGCGGTTTCAGATTGGGCAGCGGGTCGGGGCCGGGAATGACGTGGGTCCCCTGATGACAGGCGGGAAGGAAATCGCTGCCCCAAGTTTGGGCTCCGGCATAGGGTGCGGCGGGAGCCAGCACCATGAACGACGGCAGGTTGCGATTGACAGTTCCCAGTCCATAACTGACCCACGCTCCGGCACTGGGGCGGGCAAACTGGGCCGAACCCGTGTGAGCGGCGAGGGTTGCCTTATCATGGCCGTCGCTATCGCAATACATGGCATTCAGCACGCAGACGTCATCAATGACCGAACCCATCTGCGGGAACAGATCACTCACCCAAGTGCCGCTCTTCCCGTATTGTTTGAATGCCCAACGCGGTTTGATCAGGAACCGCTCAAATTTGCCGGGCTTGTTCAGCCAGCGGGATGCCGTAATCGATTTGCCGTGATCGGCCGTCAGTTTTGGTTTGCGGTCGAAGGTATCGACTTGCGAGACACCGCCGGTTGAATAGAGGAAGATGACTCGTTCAGCCTTCGCCGGAAAGTGTCCGGGCCGAGCCGCAAGCGGATCAATCGACGTGGAGGCTTGCAGCTTGTTGCCCTGCAGCTCATCCCATATTCCGGCCAACGCGAGGGCACCAAAGCCCCCTGATGCGGCTTGGAGAAACTCACGGCGAGAAGTAATCGGAGAATTCACTGTGGAGACCTTACCTTGGGTTGCGACGTTTGATATTGAATTCAGCGCGCCCGTGGCCGACGCTGCTAGCGTCGGAGTATCACCGACGCTAGCAGCGTCGGCCACGGGCTCCGGCTCACCTGGATCTTGTTTTGCTAATCGACATACAGCAGACCATTACTCGTCAATAATACTCGGCCCAACGCCGCCCAAGCCCCGATGGCTTGCTTGTCTGCTGGAACCCCCTGGTCAGCCAACTTCTTTGTATAACCACTGACAAACGCCAAGGCGTCGCTGATCTCTTCCGCTGCGGGTTGCTTCCCGTGACAGGCTTCGAATGCCCATTGAATGCGCGCGGCATCGTCACCGGGCATGGCCAGCAACCGGCTGGCGAACCCATCCGACTGCTGATGCACGAAGGGCGAATTCATCAGGAAGAGTGTTTGCGTGGGGGTGGTTGTCGGCTGGCGTTCCGCCACGCTCTGGTTCGGATCGGCGGCATCGAATAGTGCCAGGAACGGGTGCCGGCGATTGCGCTGCACCATCAGATAAATGCTGCGACGATTATTGTCATAGACCGCATGGAACGGATTGTGAATCGTGAAGGCCCACGTCCCCACGGGAGGGAATGGATGCACTTCGGGAGTCGATCGGTCCAGGCGGCCGCTGATGGCCAGCATCGCGTCACGGATCGATTCGGCATCCAGCGCGCGGCGGGTGTAACGCCAATACCAGCGATTGGCAGGATCGGTCTTCAAGTTGACAGGATCATCATCGCTACTGAGTTGATAGGTTCGTGACTGCATGATTAAGCGGTGCAGCGATTTCATCGACCAGCCTGAAGCGATGAATTCTGAGGCCAGCCAGTCGAGAAGTTCGGGATGACTGGGCAGCTCGCCGCGCGTCCCAAAGTCGCTCGGTGTTGCCACCAGTCCTTGCCCGAAATGCCATTGCCAGACTCGGTTGACGAAGACGCGGGCCGTCAGCGGATTGGTGCGACGTGCCAGCCAGTTGGCCAATTCCAGCCGGCCGCTGCCCGGAGCCTCGGCGGGAACAGGATCGCCCCCCAGGATTTCCAGGAACCGCCGGGGAACCTCGTCGCCCAACTGGTCGGGTTCGCCGCGCTTTTGAAGGCGGGCATTGACCGGCTTTCCTTCGCTGACACCATAGGCCACAGGATATGCGATGCGGGCCGCTTCAGTGTCACGCAGCTTCGTGGTCGCCGCGAGATCCGCATCCAGCTTGGCAACTCGTTCCTTCCAGTCGGCCGGAAGCGCCGGAGTCGGCACAGGTTCGCCGCCCGGGGCATTGAAGGGATTCGTTTGCAAGCCGATGTTATCCAGATCGCGGGTCAATGCGGGCCCGGGGATATGTCCATTTCCATCGCAGATGAACGTGTCGGCGACTCCGTCCCAATTCGGTCCCAATCCCTTTTCAGGGATCATGGTGAGGTCAGCCGCGGTCCCGACAATCCCGCTGAAGATCTTCTTGGCCGGATCGAGTGTCAGTCGCAAGGTGTACCATGTACCCGGTTCCACTTTGCGGACAACCTCCCAATTCGCGCCGTTGCGGACTGCGAATTCCGTGGCGCTCACGCTGCAATCAATGGCGACCGACTGCACGACGCCACGACCAAGATAGAAGCGATACGAGCCCGGCGGATCGCCCGCTGACACCGTGCGAAAATCGATCGTGAAATGCATTTGCTGACCAGGAGTTGCTCGCAGCCCCTGTTGGAACACATACCGCACCCCATCGCCTGATGCCTTGCAGCTCAGCCGTGCACCTCGCGTGCCCGCGGGATGGACATGAGCAAAGGGACTTTGGGCTTCCGCGATCACGGCCACAGGCCCCGCGGCGAGCCAAGGAGCCGCTGGCGGTTTGCTGACAGGCTGGCCTTCGAATGCCAGGTCTATTCCCCCCGCAAACGATTTGCCGTCCAGAGTCGCCTTTTCACTTTTAAGCCGTGCAATCTCGCCATCCAGACGGGCGAGTTCGGTGGCCTTGGTTTGATCTCGTTTGGCTGCTTCTTCGGGTGGAACCAAGGGCGGGAATTGAGAGGGACGCTTTTGTTCTTCGCCACCGGGGAAGGCCCAAGTCGTACTTTGAAAAATCCCGTACAAAGCGTAGTAATCGGCGGCCGTCAACGGATCGTACTTGTGATCGTGACAGCGCGCACAGCCGACCGACAATCCCAGCAGTGACCGACTGACCGAATCAATGACGTCCGCGAAATCGAGGTACTGATAATCGGGATTCGGGGCGTATCCATAGCGTTTGCCAATCGCCAGAAACCCGGTGGCCGTAACCAGCCGGGCATAGTCATCCGGGGAACCCGTGCGAGCTAGGATGTCGCCCGCGACTTGTTCGCGAATGAACTGATCGAACGGCTGATCGTTATTGATCGCATTCACGACCCAATCGCGGTACAGGCCCGCTTGAGGCACCGGGTAGTCCGATCCGTCCCCTGCCGTATCCGCATAGCGGGCCACGTCCAACCAATGTCGGCCCCAGCGGACCCCATAGTCGGGTGATGCCAGCAGTCGATCGACGAGTTTTTTATACGCGTCCGAAGAGTCATCCTGCAGAAAAGCCTGGATCTCGTCCGGGGTTGGCGGCAGACCGGTCAGATCAAACGTGGCGCGGCGAATCAACGTGCGCTTGTCGGCATCGACGACCGGTTTCACACCATGTTGCTCGCGCTGTTTCGCGATAAATCGGTCCAGATCAGTCCGCGGCCAGGCGACATCGCCCACGGTCGGCACTGCGGGGGCTCGTAGCGGCTGAAAGGACCACCACCGGCGAGCCTCATCCCGCGACATTCCGCCAATACGTGCTGCCGTAATTCGCGGATCTGGTGCTCCTCGAGTCACCCATTCGGTCAAGGCGGCAATTTCCAGGTCGGTCAACTTGCCTCCCTTTTGAGGGGGCGGCATCTGCAGGTCCTTATCCTGATATCGAACGGCCTTGATCAGCAAGCTTTCGTCGGGTTTTCCGGGAACGATCACCGCTCCGTTATCGCTCCCCTTCTGCCAGCCCTCTCGCGTATCTAACGCCAAGCCACCGCTCGTCTTGCCCTTAGCGTTGGAGTGACATCCATCGCACTTGGCAACCAGAATGGGCCGAATGCGATTCTCAAAGAAGTCCACGTCGCTTTCGGCGTGAACCACATCCGGCATCACCCCGCCGGCCATGAAAGTGAGGATGAGGCAGCCCAGACGGTAAAATTCGAATCTTTCTCGCAAATCCAAAGGTTGACCTCGCTGCAGTTCAGGACCCGAAAAAGACCGCGTCGAATCCCACTTGGGGGATATAAATTGGATGTTGTTCATGGCCCATATTGTCGACAATCGGTGAGCGGAAATCAATCTCAATTCGCGTCTGCGCGGGATAGGCGAGATCGCATCTTGTCGCAGGACGGACCCCAAGGCCGGTCCTACGACGGATTACGACAAATATCGCAAACGCCGATGGGCCTCCCTCGCGGGCTTCCATCGAATAGGATCACCTCGCAAGATGGCAATCAGCCTCCAGTGACACGCAATTAAAGGTGCTCAACATGACTACCAATTCTCGCCGCGAATTTCTCGGAACTGTCGGCAGTGGTGCTTTGGTAGGCGCGTTAGGAGGTTCTCTGTCATGGGCTGTGCCGACTCAAGCCGCTCCGAAATCGGATCGCCCGAAGATCAAGATCGGTCAGATCGGTGTCGGCCACGCACATGCCAGCAAGTTGTCCGTCTACCGGGCCTCGGACGATTACGAAGTCGTCGGCATCGTTGAGCCAGACGCCAAGCTGCGGCAACAGGCGGAGACTCAGGCGCCGTTTAGCGGGCTGAAGTGGATGACGCAGGAGCAATTGCTCAATGAATCGGGCCTGCAGGCAGTTCTCGCCGAGACCCGTGTGCGCGACTTGTTGAACACTGCCGAGACGTGCGTCGCCGCGGGCAAACACGTGCATCTCGATAAGCCTGCGGGCGAATCATTCCCGCGGTACCGAGGCCTCTTGCAACTGGCTGAAAAGAGCAAGTTGCTGGTCCAGATGGGCTACATGTTCCGCTACAACCCGGCGGTTGTGTTGCTGCGAAGATGTCTGGCCGAAGGTTGGCTGGGCGAGGTGTTCGAAGTGCACGCGGTGATGAGTAAAGTTGTCGGGCCGGTGCAACGGAAGGAGCTGGCTGAATACCCCGGCGGGATCATGTTCGAACTGGGCTGCCATATTCTGGATCTCGTGATCGGAGTCCTGGGCAAGCCAAATGGGGTGACTCCCTTCCCAAGGCATTCCTCGACGCTGGATGACAAACTGCTGGACAACATGTTGGCCGTGCTGACGTACCCGCGCGCGACTGCGACTGTGAAATCGAGTGCCCTGGAAGTCGATGGAGGTGACCGCCGACATCTGGTGGTGTGCGGTTCAGAGGGGACGTTTCACATTCAACCCCTGGATAATCCGTCAGCCCGCGTGACGTTTTCCAAGCCGCGCGGGGAGTTCAAGAAGGGGTATCAGGACGTCAAGTTTCCAAAGTATGAGCGTTATGTCGACGACGCGGTCGATATGGCGCGAGTGATCCGTGGCGAGAAGGTGTGTGACTTTTCCTACGAGCATGACTTGACGGTGCAGACGACGTTGTTGCAGGCGTGCGGGTTGCAACCGACCTGATTCAGATATAGTGTACTATCTACTGGTCTCTACGCAGTTCCGTCAGCCTGTTGCGATCCAGCGCGATACCCAATCCAGCTCCGTGCGGCACCGAGATCTGTCCGTCAACGACCTCCCACGGCGTGGTGAGGGCATGCTGTACGTGAAACAACGGGCCGATGAGGTCGGCAGCGTATTTTTCCACAGCGATATTGGGTGCCGCAACGGTCAGATGCGCCATCGCGGCTGAGGCGATGTCCCATTCGAGATTACTGCCGATCGCACATTGGACGCCGGCGGCTTCGCACATCGAGATAATGGCCATGGTATTCAGCAGGCCGCCATGTTTCCCCGGGCAAACGCTGATGATGTCGGCTGCTTCTTTGCGAATGCAGTTGAGAGCGTCCTGAGGCGTGAAGATCGATTCATCGGCCATGATAGGCAGACGCGATTGTTGGCGGACTCGGGCGAGTCCATCCAGATCGTGCCTATGGACTGGCTGTTCGATGAATGCTACACCGTATTCTTCTAATCGAGGAGCCGCGCGAATCGCATCATTCACCGACCAGCCTCCATTGGCATCGACCGTCAGCCGAACGTCGGGCCCGATGGCTTCGCGCACCAGACGAATCCGGTCCAAGTCGAACGGCAGCGGGTCTTGCCCCACTTTGACTTTGATCGTACGAAACCCTTCTGACACCATGCGGGTCGCGGCCGAGGCCGTTTCCTGCGGTCCGACCGGCATAATGGGAAACCGCAACGGCAGATCGAATGATCGTACTGCTCCGCCCAGCAGTTGATGCAGCGGTGCTTGGAGCGACTTGCCCAGGATGTCGAATAATGCCATCTCGATGCCCGCCTTGGCGAACGAATTGGCGAAAACACTCTTCAACTTGTCCATGCAGTGGCGGATGCGACGCGGATCCTCTCCGATCAATCGCGGTACCAGATGCTGGTCGATCAACGCTTGCGAGCCGACTTGAGTTTCACCGCTCCAATCGGCGGAACCGTTGACCTCGCCAATCCCTTCGAGTCCAGTGTCGGTGCGAATGAAGATCACGATCAAATGCGAAGTAAATCGGAAGCCTTTGGTGTCCTTCACCTGCCCGACCCGCCGGTCCACTCCAATGCTCACAGGCAGAGTTTCAATCGAGGTAATCTTCATAAGGGCTTTCAAAGATAGTCGTTGTTCGCTCCGCGAACATAACGAGTTTGCAGTACACGGGCTGATTAAGGGTTAAGGCACATCAGCCGGAATACACTCACTTATTGGCAGCGAATTAAAACAGACAGCGAATTAGACAGTCGTATCATGCTGGCGCAGCTGAATTCATTCGCCGCCTCTTTTAATTCGCTGCCGCTGACGAGATTCGGCTCACCTGCCTAATTTCCGTAAAACTCAATCATCGCCGCGGACAGGGTATCAACAATCGCCGCGAGATAGGCCCTGCCCCGCTCAGGATCGCCCCGGTCGGGACTGTCGGAATAACCGTCGATGGCCTGCCATGACCCGTGATGTTCGGCCCGATACGTTTTATAGAAACTGCGGGGATCTGAGCCGACGACATTGTCGCGATGGGGCAGCGGATGCTGGATCAATTCGGGTCGCAGGGCCATGATCAGAGAGGTCTCAAAGGCCCCGGCGTGACCTGGCAGTCTGCCCGGTTTGTGGGCATCGAGTGCCACCAAAGCGTCCCAGGCGACCGTCCAATAGGAGGCAGCAGCCATGCTCACAGGATGTTTCAGTGCCAGATCGCGCGCGACAAGTTGCAACAGTTCATTGTTGCCGCCGTGTCCGTTCACGATAAAGATTTTGCGGTACCCGCTGGTGATGAGCGACTCGGCGAGTTCATAAACGGTGCGATAGTAGGTCTCGGTGCTGAGGGACATCGTGCCGCCAAACGGCAAGTGATGTTGCGACGAACCGAACGGCAACGTCGGTGCGACCAGGATCGGAATCTTCGCTCCTGCTTTCTCGCCAGCTTGCCGCGCCAGTGCTTCCACAGTGAGATAATCTGTGCCGACAGGCAGGTGCGGACCATGTTGCTCGAGTGCCCCGACCGGCCAGATCACGAGCGTTTCTGCGGCGACCTGGCGTGATTCGGCGCGGGTGATTTCTTGCAGCAGAGGCCGGCTGGGCATGACAATTCCTCAAGCACGAGATACGAAATAGGGAGTCAGATCAATCGTTGTGGAAAGGCGCTGCGGATACCGTAGCTTTCAGACTTCCGGCCTGCAAGGAAGGATCGCATCGGGGACCGGCCACAATGAGTCGGTGATGTAGGTCGAGGGATCGGGATTTGCTCAGTTGAAGAATCCGTTGCTCACACTGGCAGGGTAACGGCAGATTTCGGGTGGGAACCCGAGTGGGGTTCATGGTATAAATAGACGTCGATATGATGGTTGTGCAGATTACTGGATCTGGAGATTGGAACGGCTTTGGTTGCAGACCATTGCCCAGGCAAAACCAATCGTGACGGAGAAAGTCGATGATGAAGTTTTCGCTGGTCCTGGTAATCGTGCTCGCGACCGCGACGGTTAGCGTCGCCAAGGAGCCTGATTCGGACTACCAGCGGCATGTGAAACCGTTGCTCAAGGAACGTTGTTTCGCCTGTCACGGGGCGCTGAAACAGCAGTCCGGATTGAGGCTGGACACCGGCGCGTCGATCCGTCGCGGCGGGGAAGGCGGTCCCGCAATTACGGTGGGAAAAGCCGCTGAGAGCCTGCTGATCGAGCGGATTACTGAGGCGGAACCATCGCTCCGGATGCCGCCGGAGGGTAAGCCCTTGACTCCGGAGCAAATTGCTCTGATTCGAGCGTGGATCGAAACGGGCGCGGTGACTCCCGAAAACGAACAACCCGAGGAAGATCCTCGGGCACATTGGGCGTTTCGAAAGCCGGTACGGCCTGTCCCGCCCGTTGTGGCCAATAACGTTCCCGCCGACAACCCCATCGACGCATTCATTACCGCGAAACTGTCGGCGCAAGGTTTGTCACCACGACCGCTGGCCGACAAGCCTGTGATTCTCCGCCGCGTGTATCTTGATCTAATCGGCCTGCCCCCCACACGTGAGGAGTTGACTGCGTTTCTCGCGGGCGGCTCACCGATGGCCTATGAAGCGGTTGTGGACCGCCTGCTGAAAGATCCACGGTATGGTGAGCGGTGGGCGCGCCATTGGATGGATATCTGGCGGTACAGCGACTGGTACGGTCGACGCGATCAGGATGACGTCCGGAATAGCGCGTCTCAGATCTGGCGCTGGCGCGACTGGATCGTGAACTCACTGAATGCCGACCACGGCTACGACCGCATGGTGCGGGAAATGTTAGCGGGTGATGAAATCAATCCCGATGATCCGAGTACCGCTGTCGCCACGGGTTATCTCATTCGCAATTATTACTCGCTGAATCCGAATGACTGGATGCGCAGCACCGTGGAGCATACGGGGAAAGCGTTTCTGGGACTGACCTTTAATTGTGCCCATTGTCATGATCACAAGTACGATCCAATCGCTCATGACGACTACTTCAAGTTGCGGGCCTTCTTCGAGCCCGTTTATATCCGCCAGGATCGCCTGCCGGGTGAAGCCGATCCGGGTCCGTTCCAGGAATATGTCTACGGAGGCAGCAGCAAGGTACAGCGTCTGGGGATGGTGCGGATCTTTGATAAGACGCCCTCGGCCCCGACGTGGTTTTATACCGGCGGCGATGAACGCAATCGCGTGAAAGATCGCGGTTCGATTGCCCCCGGTGTGCCCGAGTTTTTGGCAGATGGTTCATTGAAGATTGAATCGATCGAACTGCCGCCGCGGGCCTGGTATCCGGGTCTCCGTCCAGAGATTCAGGAGACGATACTCAACGACTGCCGTCAGGCCATTTCGCGTAATGAACCAGAATTGCTCGCGGCACAAAAGGGAGTCCAGGAAACACCCCCTGCACTACGTGAACAACTCGCTCAGGCCCAGTCGGCGTTTGATACTGCCGCAAAGGCAGCCGAGCTGACGGGCACTGCGGGGGCACTGAGCGGGAGTCAATCTTTATTGCTGGATGCCACGACAGGTCGTCGGGTATTGCAGAACGGCGTGCAGCAGATTAAGTCGTTGGAAGATGGGTCGATCATCGGATTTCAACTATTGATTCTCAAAGATGCGCACGTCAATTTCCAATTGGCAAAGGATGTCGTGAAGGGTTTGACGGCGAGTTTTGTGGGGTTCGATGCCGGTCGGATTCTGGCGTATCAACCAGGGACTTTTACTGAGTTTGAAGCGGGACGGTATGACTTTGCGGGTGGCCAGAAGCGATTTCAAGTGAAGCTGGCCATGCTGACAAAAGAGGACCGCTGCCTGCTGAGCGTCCGCAGTCTGGTAGATGACAAAGTGTTAGTGGACAGTGTGCCGGTGGCGTTGAATGGATGGAACCCAGTCGGAGATGTCTTGAAGGGCATCTCGTTTGACGCGCGGACGGGTAGTGTCGCGGCGATCGATGAAGTGCTGCTAGCAGGTCCTGCGGCGCCCGAAGCGTCCGTCGCAACAGTCCCGAAGGTCGCGTTTGACTTCGAGCCCCCAACTTATGCAAATGGACGCGATGTTGCGGGGATAAATGGTTGGGCGGTGTCCCCGTTCGGTGCCGCTCCCGCGACCTCAATCGTGTCAAATACGGTAGGCAATCCCCTGCTGCGCGAGTTGTCTCAGAAACTCGAAGTCGCTCGACAGGCTCTAGCGGCGCCAACAATCAGACTGCAGGCGGCTGAGTCACGTTTGGCGGCCGCACAAGCAGAACTGTTGAGTGTCGAAGCTCGAATTACGGCTGACCGGGCGCAGTATGGTGAAACGCAGGGAGGCGATCCGCTGGCACTGGTACGTCAAGCGAGTCAACTCGAACGCGATGCAGCTTTCAAGAAAGCCGCGGCCGACGTGTTAACGAATGAGTACGCACTGGCGGTTGCGAATAACAAGCCGGCTGGCGACGCCAAGCGAACCGCTGAGATTGATGCGGCGACCAAGCAACTGGCGACGGCGCGGGCGGGGTTGACGAAGGCACAGGCCGCGACGACGGATGGGGCACTCGTTGATAAATACTCGAGTCTGACGCCGGTCTTCGCCAAAACCAGCACCGGTCGTCGGCGAGCTTTGGCCGGCTGGATCACCAGTCCGCAGAATCCGCTGACCGCGCGTGTGGCTGTCAACCATATTTGGGCCCGACATTTTCATGAGCCGCTGGTGACCACGGTGCACGATTTCGGTCGGAATGGGGCTCGCCCTACTCATCCCGAATTGTTGGACTGGCTGGCCGCGGAGTTGATGGAATCGGGCTGGAGCATGCAGCATCTGCATCGCAGAATCGTCACGAGTGCTGCCTATCGGCGAGTCTCGTCGGTGGGGACTGGCGCAAAAGAGGTCGCCGCCGATACTGAGAACAAGCTGCTTTGGCGGATGAACGCCGGCCGCATGGAAGCCGAAGTGATCCGTGACAGTCTGCTCTACTCAGCGGGTCGTCTCGATTCGAAGCCGGGCGGGCAGGAGTTAGAAAACAGTCAGGCGCTGACGACAACGCGCCGCAGTCTGTATTACAGCAGCTACCCGGAATCCGGCGGGAAAAGTGAATTTGGCGAACTGTTTGACGCGCCTGATCCGTCGGAATGTTATCGCCGCACGCGGAGTGTTGTGCCTCAGCAGGCCCTGGCATTGACCAACAGCGAACTCGTCCACAATTTGAGTGCGGCGTTGGCCGGCGCGTTGTGGAAGGGTGTGGAATCGCTGCCGGCGAATGCTAAGGCTGAAGAGACTGACCAGACGCAGCGTTTCATTGGCGCGGCCTTCGAGAGTATTCTGTCACGTTCACCCACCGCGGCCGAGCGTGAAGCGTGTCTGGCATTTCTGACGAAGCAGGCGGGGTCAGCCGATCCAGCGACCGAGCGTGCGGCCCGAGCGCGGGACGGCTTGGTGCGCGTCATTTTAAATCACAATGACTTTGTCACGATTCGATAATTACTATGTCATCCAAACCAACGCTTGACTCTGGTGCCTGTTGTGGTCATTCCCGTCGATCGTTTCTGGCTGATCTGGGAATGGGATTTACGGGCTTAGCGCTCGGTTCCATGCTCGCCGATGATGGAATTGTGCGCGCGGGCGATCCGATTCCATCCGGTGACTTGGCAGGGGGCACGCACTTCCCTGCTCGTGCGAAATCGGTGATTTGGATTTTTCTCTCGGGTGGATATAGCCATCTCGAGACGTTTGATCCGAAGCCGGCATTGAATACTCACGCTGGAAAAACGTTCGACAAGACGCCGTTTGAGAACCCGGTTAATTCGCCGCTCCACAAGAAGCGATTTCGATCGGTGGCGTCTGAAGAAATCAACATTCGCGATGTCTATCCCACGATCTACCCGATGCAGGTCGGCTGGCAGAAGCATGGGCAAAGCGGCATTGAGGTGACCGACTGGTGGCCACACCTGGCGAAACAAGTGGACGATCTGTGTATCGTCCGCAACATGTGGACGACCGATAACGATCACGCGGCGGAGAACCAGATGCATACCGGCAGGCATCGGCTGGATGAAGTGCAGCCGAGCGTGGGTGCCTGGGCGCATTATGGACTGGGAACCCTCAACGAGAACTTGCCGAAGTTCGTCGTCCTGGGCGGGCCGACTCGGTCGAGCACCCGCGAGTCGATTGATTCGTATTACCTCGGTCCGCAGCACTCGGGAGTGCCCCTCGCGCTCGATCCGAAGAACCCCTTGCCGTTCGGGCAGCGACTGGCTAGACAATCGTTGGAAGAGCAGCAGAACGAATACGAATTGATCGGAAAGCTGAACGAACTGACGGCGGTCGAGTATCCCGAGGATCAGCAGTTGCGGGCGCGGATCCGAGCGTACGAACTGGCGTTTCGCATGCAGGCCGCGGTACCGGAAACTGTCGATTTTTCGTCAGAGACAGAGGCGACAACCAAGCTGTATGGTCTCGACAAAGAAAATACTAAGATCGCAGGGCAACGCTTGCTGGGAGCTCGGCGGCTGGTTGAGCGCGGTGTGCGGTTTGTCCAAGTCTTTCCATCAGGTTACGGGACCTGGGATTCACATCAGAAGCTCAAGGATAACCATACGCGACTTTGTGCGACGGTGGATCAGCCTGTGGCGGGATTGATGCAGGATTTAAAGCAGCGCGGACTGCTGGATCAAGTAACTGTCGTCTTCTGCACTGAATTTGGCCGGACGCCCGGATTGGAACTACGTGGTGGCGGAACCAATGGTCGCGACCATCATCCCAATGGATTTACCGTGTGGCTGGCAGGTGCGGGAATCAAGAAGGGCTACGTGCACGGTGCGACAGATGAACTGGGATATAACGCGCTAGGTGACGGCCATTATGTGACCGATTTGCATGCGACCGTGTTACATTTGATGGGGGTCGATAATCGACGTCTGGAGATACCTGGGCGTAAGCGACTCGATATCGATCATGGCCAGACGATGACGGATATCTTGACTTGATAGTCGTTGATACTTCGTAAGATGGGCACTCTTGCCCGTCCGCATTGGAGTTTCGCACTCGGAGACGGGCAAGAGTGCCCATCTTACAGGACATACCACTATCAGCCCGCGGCTGCAATTTCGCTTTGAACTGCGCGAGAGGGCATCGCGAGGACGTTGTTCGATACCTCGATCGATTGCCTCAGTCCCCGTACCGTCAGCGGGTCGTAATTGGCACCATTGAGGAAGCACTTTGCAATGGGCTCGCCGGTGAGGAGCGATTTACCGATCGCCGAGAAGCCCTGCCACCCAATTGCCATATGGCAAAGCCATTCACTCTTTCCCATAAAGTCATGGCCCGAGTCCAGTTTCCAATCGGGCTTCAAAACTTTTCGCAGGCGTTGATAGAGATTCTGGCCCCAGTTCTTTCTCGGCAGCAGACCTTCCATCAGCCACAGAGCATCGAGCAGCGGAGTACTGTTCCGGACCCCCGGACGAGCCATCAGCGGTGCCGGATCACGGCCCCGTTGTAGATCGATCAACAAGCCAGTCCAGTCGACACCGCCCAGATAACCCAGGTGTACCGCGGGATTGGCGCGGGGATTGGCATCAATCAAATAGGGAGTGCCATCAATCCGATCGACAATAAAGTCCAGGCCGAGGAAACCGCTCCAGTTGGTCGCGGCTGCGAGTCGTTCCGTCAGTTCGGCAATCCGCGGATGTTGGATCGATTCTCGATGTGATGAGGTCCCGCCGTTTTCAGGGAATGTTCGCAACGGCCGATAGAGGACTTCACCCAGCTTGCGACCTTCATGGCACAACATCAGCGTGTAAATCGCTTCACCGTCGATTTTCTGTTGCACGAAGGGTGCTTCGGCGTGCTGCTGCGTTTCGTGAGAATAAACCGCCTGGAAGCGTTCGACCAATTCGGCCATCGTTTCGCAATATTCGCGGCCGATGCTGTTGTTACTACACGGTAGCTTCAAGACCACGGGAAACGGCATGTCGCCAACGTGCTCGTCCAGGTTAGACGGATTCAGCCGAGTCATCGTGAGCGGTGCAGGGATGTCTAAATCGCAGCACAGCTCGTAGAGGCTGGGCTTGTGATGCAACTGCCACATCGTTTCGAACGGTGGCAGTAACAGGCAAGTCAGCGATTCGATCTCTTCGCGGAATTCGGCCAGCAGTAACGACTCTTCGAATGTCGGCAGCAGCAAGTCGTAAGGTCGTGACTTGAGCTCTCGAATGAGCGACGCCAGATACCCCGCCGGATCGCGAGAAAGCGACGGTGTGCGTAACCAACGTGTCTGTGGGATTGCCTTGCCGATTGACCACAAATGATCATCAGCAGCAGTGACGCTGACGCCGCGCGTCGCGAAACCCTGAATGAGTCTCGGAGTGAAAAACGTCGAGGTACCGGTGACGAGAACTCGCATGTCGCCTACACATGGGTGAGTGCAAATAGGTAAGCTGAGCAGTTTGAGTGACTATCGTCAAGCCACACGCAGTAGAAACAGGTTATCCACCAAGCGCCCTAGAAGCGGTCGAATCGATAAGGTGACCCCTATCGAATTTCACGGCAGTTGACGACCTGTCTTAAACCAGCCAAGAGCGCGGATTCGTGTTTGGACCAGGCACGACAAGTCGATCATCTTCGAGACGCGCGTGCAGTTGCTGGATTACAACGGAATACTTTTGCCACGTTGTTTTGCCATTATAACCGGTCTAATTGGGAAAGGTTACGGACTTTTTGTTCCCTGTCGGAGACATTTGTACGGCACCTGTCTCGATACACTCTCCGAATTGTGATTCAAGGATGTGGGGCGCTCGGACGGAGCCGCAAGAAATCTGAACCGCGTCACGAAAGATGCATGGGAAACCTCTTAGGGGGAGATTTAGGACTGGGCAAGTTCCAGGTGCGAAAAGGTTTTCGGATCCCTCTTCCATGATGAATTTGATCGAGATCTTGGTACTCGTTGCAACGGCCGAGTTCGAGCCGATTGAGGTTAATGACCATGAGCCTTAGGTCGAGCCAAGCAATTTCGACATGCGAAAATTGTTCAATGCCACGCCGCTTATCAGGACGACTTGAGCTTCATCGACGATGAAGTGGAACTTTTCGAAAAACGGTCTCGCGGTCAGGCTGACTTCAGAATAGAGCCTTGTCATGCGTTTTGCCCGGGCAACCTCAAGTATGTGTTGCATGAGCGCCGCACCAACACCGCGTCGCCCTGCCTCGGGCGAGACAAAGAAGTGATCGATGTAGCCGTCCGTCTGCAAATCGGCATAGCCGACAATCACTCCGTCGAGTTCTGCGACGAAAGGCCTGATCCCTCGCATTCGTTCGGCCCACCGATTCGGATCGTGCTGCGCCGGTGCCCAGACGGCCAGTTGCTCCGGGCCGTAATCGGCCGCGGCCGTTTGATGGATCGCCTGATAGAATACTTCGGCCAGGTGGGGTTCGTCGCCAAGGGAGAACTCTCGAATCAACATTTCATTTCCACCGGCTGAGAGTTGATCGGAAATCCTCATCGTACGAACGATAGCGTTCAGTCCAGGCTGATCTTCAGATCCATTTTGTCGCGCATCGTGAGTAACGCTTCCGCATTGCCACGGGCATCGTCAACGGGATTGTGCGTGTGCTTCATTTTTCGGAGATGCTTGAAATTTACGAACATGTCCCTGGCCAGCCCTTTATACAGCGAGCCGAGGTTGGTTGAGCTGAAGCCGAACGGATTGGTGCCCACAAAATGATGGAAGTACCAGTTAATGAACTGCCAGTCGAACCCGTTGTTGTCTGAGACAAACATGCAACGGCCCTTGCAGTTGGCTTTCAGCCAGTCACGGAAGGCGGTCATGACTTCCGCTGGATCTGCAAATGCCAAAGTGGCCGTACGATCGAATCCACTGACAGCCAGAGCGTCAGGAATGAATTGATCAGAGATGGGCTTCAACAGCCCATAAAACGTGCGATTCAATTGCGGTTCGACGATGATGGCACCAAACGAGATCATTGAATAATCACCGGGGATGGGGCCATCGGATTCAACGTCGACCATGACATAGGGCATAAACGGGAAACCAGACTTGTAGAAACTTTAGATTATATTGGGTAAAAAATGGACTCAGTTGTGGTGACAACGCCGCCGGCAATGCTGCGGATGGTATTCAAACTTCCACAGAGTGGGGTGTCAAGAGGTGCGTTTTCAGTGAGTTTTGATTCGTCGGGGAATTGCTTATCGCAGATGACAACAACTGGCGGGACCTCTGCCGAACGGCTTATAATGCAGACACGACAGGAATGATGAAGGTTCGCCCCGAATCCGCTCCGGGATGAACCTCAACCGCGAGGACCGAAGATGATTGGTGTGCTGCTATTCGCAGTCCTGGCCGCAGAAGATCCCGCTCAGGCGCGGGCGCCGACCGCCGAACAATTAAAATTCTTCGAAGCCAACGTCCGGCCTGTGCTGGTTGAGCATTGTCAAAAATGCCATGGTGAAAAGAAGCAGTGGGCAGGCCTGCGACTGGATTCTCGAGCGGCGCTGTTACGAGGTGGCGATTCCGGTGCGGCGATTTCACCGGGCAAACCGGACGCCAGTCTATTGATTCGCGCAGTGCGTCATGAGGACGAAAACCTCAAGATGCCCGAGAACAGCAAGCTGGCAGATCGTCAGATTGCGGACCTGGTACGCTGGGTCGAAATGGGAGCTCCCTTTCCCGAGGCTCTTCCGGGGGCCACTCGCAGCCGGGATCCAAACCATTGGGCGTTTCAGCCGCCGGCCGACGTGCCGATTCCCGACGTGAAAAATAGGGACTGGGTGGACTCTCCGATCGACCGGTTTGTCCTCGCCAAACTCGAAGCAGCTGAATTGACCCCGGTGACGAAAGCCGACAAGCGAACCCTGATCCGCCGTGTGACGTTTGATCTCACAGGATTGCCGCCGACCCCCGCGGAGGTTGAAGCGTTCATGGCCGATGAACGCGCTGACGCATACCCCCAGCTTGTCGATCGCTTGTTGAGTTCCCCCGCATACGGCGAACGCTGGGGCCGGCACTGGCTCGATGTAGCTCGGTATGCGGACTCGAATGGGCTCGATGAGAATGTGGCTCATGGAAACGCCTGGCGGTATCGCGATTATGTCGTCGCCGCGTTTAATCAGGATAAGCCGTTCGACCGCTTCATCGTCGAGCAATTAGCGGGTGACTTGCTGCCTGCCGCGGACGAAGCACAACGGCACGAGCAACTCATCGCGACAGGCTTTCTGACGATCGGCCCCAAGGTGCTGGCTGAAGTCAATGAAGCCAAAATGAAAATGGACATTGTTGATGAGCAACTCGATACGGTCGGCCGCGTGTTTCTAGGGCTGACTTTGGGATGTGCTCGCTGCCACGATCATAAGTTTGATCCCATCGCGACGGCCGACTATTACGGCCTGGCGGGAATCTTCAAAAGCACGCGGACGATGGAGACCTACATCAAGGTCGCAAAATGGCATGAGAACCCGCTGGTCTCGCCAGCAGCCACCGTTATGAAGGCGGAGTACGATGCGCAGCTTGCGGCCAAGAAAAAGGCCGTCGAGGAGTTTGTGGCCGCGGCAGATAAAGCAGCACGCGACAAATTAGCGGCCGATGCCAAGCCGCCGGAGAAGCTGGAGACTCTCTACCCGGAAGAGACGAAAGCGGAGTTAGCCAAGCTACGTGAAGCACTAGCAGCAGTTGAGAAAACTCCACCCGATCTGCCTGCGGCAATGGGGGTCACTGAAGACACAATCGTTGATCTTGCAATCCATATTCGAGGCAACCCGCTCAAACTGGGGGACGTGATTCCGCGGCATACTCCACCCGTGGTTCGAGGACCGCAGCCCTCGTCGTTTTCTCCGTCTGAAAGTGGTCGCCGACAGTTTGCCGACTGGTTGATTGATGCGCAGCATCCGCTAACTTCACGCGTCATCGTGAATCGTGTCTGGCGGTGGCATTTCGGCACAGGACTGGTGCGGACGACCGACAACTTCGGGCTGCTGGGAGATCTGCCTTCGCACCCGGACTTGCTGGATTGGCTGGCGCGGCGGTTTGTTGCCAATGGCTGGTCATTCAAATCGTTGCACAGGTTGATTCTGAATTCTCGAACGTATCAGTTGAGCAGTTTTGCTGATCCGGCGCTGGTCGCTGGCGATCCCGAGAACCGGTTGTTTGGACGAGCGAATGTGCGCCGCTTGGAAGCGGAACAAGTGCGGGATGCGCTGCTGCAGATCAGCGGCAAGTTGGATCCTGTATTCGGTGGTTCATTGTTGAAGGTCAAGAATCGTGGCTACCTGTTTGACCATACTTCGATTGATCTCAGCGACTATACCAGCCAACGCCGATCGCTGTATTTACCGGTGATTCGTAACAATCTCTTCGATCTGTTTCAGTTGCTCGACTTTCCCGATCCTGCAGTGACCAGTGGTGATCGAGCGATGACCACGGTCGCCCCACAGGCTCTGTTGATGCTCAATAGCGACTTCGTGATGCAGTCGGCGGATGAGTTGGCAAAGAGATTGCTTTCCGATGCGCCGAACGACAGCGAACGGTTGTCTTTGTTATCGCGGATTGTTTTTGGTCGTGAGACGACAGCCCAGGAACGTGAAGGGAATCTGGCATTTGTCGCTCGGGTGGAGCAGTCGCTGATTGCCAAAGTACCCGACGCGGTTGACCGGAGACGCCAGGCTTGGAGTGTGCTGTGCCATGTCGCAATTGCAACCAATGAGTTTGTCTACATCCGATAATGCTGAATAATAGATTGGTGCTCGCATGTTGTAGCCCGACTCTCTGAGTCGGGTGTCTGCGGATCTAAAAATATCCCGACTCAGAGAGTCGGGCCACAGTGGCCGAAAGTGCTGGTCTTCAAATGTTCGATGCTCCCATCTCGCGTCGCCGGGCTTTAGCAAATACCGCAGCCGGTTTCGGTTCATTGGCATTAACATCGCTATTGGCAGAGACTGCAGCGCCTGATCCGCTCGCCGTCCGAATGCCGCATTTCGCTGCCAAGGCGAAGCGGATTATCTTTATTTTTCTGAGCGGCGGACCGTCACAGGTCGATACGTTCGATTACAAGCCGCTGCTGGCTCGCGACGATGGGAAGCCCTTCCCTTTCGATAAACCGCGCGTGCAATTTAATAGCACGGGCAACTTGCTGAAATCGCCGTGGGAATTCAAGCAGTACGGGCAAAGCGGTCTGTGGGTCAGCGACTTGTTTCCGAAATTGGCCGAGCGTGTTGACGACCTGTGCATGATCAATTCCGTTTATGGGACGAATCCGGCTCATGGTGGGGCTGTGATGAAACTGCATACCGGCAGCGACAATTTTGTGCGGCCCAGCATTGGATCGTGGGTCAGCTATGGACTAGGGACGGAGAACGGGAATCTTCCCGCGTTTGTGACGATCTGCCCGACGCTCGCCTTTGGCGGGATCAATAATTGGAGTTCCGCGTTTCTGCCTGCCGTTTATCAGGGGACGCCATTAGGGAATGCGAGTGTCCCCTCGGCCCAGGCGCGGGTGAAGTACATCAGCAATTCGCGGTTATCGCGTGAGATTCAGCAATTGCAACTGGATCGGTTGAAGGAACTGAACCGCGAACATCAAACGCAAACTGGTCCGGAAGCATCGTTGGAAGCCCGTATCAATTCATTCGAGCTGGCCTTCCGCATGCAGTCGGAAATACCCAAAGTGGAAGACCTCTCTGGTGAATCCGAAGCGACTCAGAAGCTGTATGGGCTCGACAATCCGGTGAATGCCAACTTTGGCCGCATGTGTCTGATGGCTCGTCGCTTTGCCGAGGCCGGAGTGCGGTTTATTCAGGTCACGCACAACGACAACAAGGTTCAATGGGATCAGCACGCGGACCTGAAAGATGGGCACGAGAAGAATGCACGTGAAGTCGACCTGCCGATTGCGGGACTGCTACAGGATCTGAAGACGCGCGGATTGCTGGAAGATACGCTGGTCTGGTGCGGGGGCGAGTTTGGTCGTACTCCGACCGCCGAAGGGACAAACGGCCGTGACCATAACCCGGAAGGGTTCACCATGTGGCTAGCCGGCGGCGGCATCAAGGGAGGCCTGCGCTACGGCAGCACCGACGACTATGGGTACTTTGCCACTGAGAACAAAGTCCACATTCACGATCTCCACGCGACGATCCTGCACCTCATGGGGTTGGATCACGAGCGGTTAACGTATCGCTATGCGGGGCGCGATTTCCGGCTGACGGATGTAGAAGGTAATGTCGTGCGCGAGCTATTTGCGTGATACAGCTAAAAACCCCCATCAGCCGCAGGGCGCTAGCCCACGGTTCGAGATACATCGAGATACATTCCGATTCGCGAACGGAATCGTAGGATGGGCACTCTGTGCAGTCAGGCTTCACAATAGGAAATTCGATAAACTTCACCGGAACGCTCTCGGTCAGCCAGACTCCGTTGGCCGACAGAAAGAACTGATGGCCAGCGGAAAACATCTCTCTCGCAAGCACGTTGAGAATCACAGGCCGACCGTGTCTTGCCCCCACTTTTGTTGCAGTGACTTCATCCAAAGAGAGATGCACGTGTTGGCGGCTGGCTGAATGCAGGCCGGTCGCCCGGATCGAGTCGAGAAACCGGGATGCCGTTCCGTGATAGAGAATTACGGGTGGTTCTAACGGTGCGAGATCGAGATCGACCTCTACCGAGTGCCCTTGGCTGGCGCGGATCTGGCAGCCGTCGTCGCTGAAGGCAAATCGCTGTTTGTCGTTTTCGGTGACGACTTGTTCCAGCAATTCGCGAGTCAACTGCCGACCATCTTTGTTGGCTAGGCGAATGAGCTCCTCGACGTCCGCCCAGCCTTGTTCGTCCAGATTGAGGCCGATGACCTCGGGCTGGTGTCGCAGCACGAGGCTCAGGAACTTACTGGTTCGGACAAGGTTGGTGGACATAGTTTACGAACTTTCTCAAGTCGTCGTCGGTGCTTGCATGTCGGCGAGCAGACGTTTGGCCCCGGCACCCAACATCAATGTGTCGACACCCGCCACGATCAGTGTGTAGCCGCGGTCGATAAACGGCTTGACGGCTGCCGCGTTGACGCCGAAATATCCTAATGGCATCTTGGCCGCCTGGCACGTCTTGGTGATATGGTCAATTGCCGCGACCACGGAGGGATGATCCAGCTTTCCAGTATGTCCCAGGCTAGCCGACAGATCATAGGGGCCCAGCAACACAGCATCGACTCCCGGTACTTGAACGATCGATTCAATGTTGTCGGCGGCAATCGCATGTTCTGCCTGGACAACAACCGCGACCTGCTCGTTCGCGGATTCCATGTATTCCTGGAAGCGCATGCCATACCCATGAGCTCGCGCTAGTCCAACACCGCGTGCTCCCAATGGTGCGTAGCGCGAGAAGCGGACCACGTCGGCCGCCTGCTCGGCCGTGTTGACCTGCGGCACAATCACACCTGACGCCCCCAGGTCGAGAACCTTTTTAATCGCGACTTCGTCCCCGGCGGGAACCCGGACTACGCAAGCGACTCGGTGGTCGGCCGCTTGCAGAATGCCCAGGATATCTCCGCAATCCAACGGACCATGCTCGCCGTCGACGAACAACCAATCAAATCCGACGCTGGCCAGAATCTCGGCCGCAACCGGACTCGCCAGTGTGACCATCGTCCCCAATAGTTTTTCCCCACGCTTTAAGCGTGCTCGGAATTCTCCTGACATGACGCTGCCATCCTTCTCTCAGGTGCTGATCGCCGCAGATCGCTGAAGAACTGCGGCGATTTCTCAAATGTTGTGATCGCCTCCACCGAGCATAGCATAACGAATTCCGACCAATCGGACGTTGCCGAACGGTGAATTACCTCCGCCTGTCGCAGATGGCTCAATACGGCGATGGGTAGGAACTCCGAGAAGTCGCCAGCGAAAGGTATCGATCTGCGCATCAGATCCCCAGAGTGCTGCACTGCACAGCGATGTTCGAAAGGTTGTATAAAAAAGCTAGAAGTGGGCTTTTCGCCTCCAACTTTAAAGACGACAGTTCATTCCCTCCCTTTGGGCAGATGGAGGGAATGAACTGCAGCCGGGGCGATCCCTAAACCTGCGCACGTAGAGAATTGTGAACATGTTGCAAAAAATATTCGTAACAGTTTTGACAAACCTCCCAGCTTACATTTATATTAGTGACGGAGCTCATCGGATCTCATGAGATTGCTCATGAGACGACACACAGATCCGGTAGCGTGCGGGCCATTGCAGAAGTGTCAATTCGGTACTCGCAGATCACCTGGGCTGAGGTGGAAAGTTTTCAGTATGCGATTCAAGACGTGGGGTCGTCCAATGGCGTCATGACTTTTTGTCATGAGTGTTTTGTGTCTGGCCGCGTGGACGATGGTTTCGAATCTCGTACTGGCAGTGTCGTTGATCAAACGTTTCAGTTTTAGACGGCAGTAACTCCACATTAGTTGTCTTGGCTATTTCAGGTGAGTGCAGAAAACGCTTATCGACTCAATATGGTGGTGTTGCCCACCGGTCAGATATTGCTGGCCGATGAAGGTGGAATCTTCAGGATTTACACCGAGGACGGTGGAACAAGTCCCCTGGATGCCTGGCGGCCTGTGATCACGGGCGTCCAGGATAATGGCGGCGGCAACTTTACCCTAACCGGCCTGCAATTGAACGGCATTAATGAAGGCGCGACCTACGGTGATGACAATGAGTCGGCCAGCAATTACCCGATCATTCGGTTTGAGGATGCCGCCAACAAGATCTATTACGGGCGGACGTTCAACTGGAGCAGTACGGGTGTAGCCACCGGCTCGACCCTTGTCACGACCAACTTTACGCTGCCTGCCGGGAAGAATCTGACCGACTTTACGTCAATCACCGTTGTTGCGAACGGGATTGCTTCGAAAGATTCGCAACTGGTGGTACTGGATGCAACGCACGAGTCAGTGACGATTCGCGTCAAGGCTGGAGACTCTTCCAAAGTGGAGGTCGTCGATGCCGCCAATAATGTGATCGCGACCTTTGACAACAATTCGGCGGCCCCCATCACAGTCGTCGGCGATGGCAACAATAATACGGTAACCGTCGATGAGAGCAACGGCGTGGTGAATACGCCAATTGATTTCGACGGCGGGGGGGATACCGGCGGAGCTGGTGACATGATGAACGTCATCGGCACGGGGGGCAGTGATGTGTTGAACTTGTCGGGGGCCGGTGGAGACCGCGCGAACATGACGTTCAACGGATCTGCACCTTATTCCTTCGACAACATCGAACAATTCTCGTTCGACGGATCGGGCGGAAATGATGATTTGACCGTGAATAGTTCGACGGCGCTGATTGGCCTGTTGCATGGCATTCACTACGGCGGCGGCGGCGGGCATG
>JAQGHS010000327.1 GCA_028291605.1 Planctomycetaceae bacterium
CGGGCGGCCAGTTCGTCGAGGTCCACGGCGTCCCCGGTGAGCTCCATCGCCGCGACGGTGAAGCCCTGGTCCCGGAGCACCGCCAGGTCCCCCGGCCAGTTTTCGAGCCGCGCCCACGGCACCTGGAACACGGTGCCCATGCTGACCCGGACGCTGCGCCGGTACAACGGGTCACCGCAGCGCGGCGAGACCAGGACGGCGTCCACGCCCAGCGCCGCCGCGGAACGGAAGATGGCGCCGACGTTGTTGGGGGTTGCAATATGCTCTGCGCGTCCAGTAGCGGTCGATGCTCCGTCAGAGTTGGCTGCAACAGGCCACCGACAGGCGGATCCCGGGCCGCGTCGATCGAGCAATCGACGTGATGTAGCGCAACTCCTGCAGGACCAGTGCCGCGTGTACTCCGCTGCAGCGCGCTGACTGATCTCACCAGCGATCGCTGATCGCGCTCCTCGATAAGCCAAATTGTGGGCCTCGTGGACCTACTGGCACCGCTTGACATCGACACGCAATCCTGCCGGACGCGGCTACCATGAGCCCATGGAACATTCGGAGTCTGAAAGGGTCAAGTTCTACGGCCCGCGGGACCTCGCCAGCGGTTGGTCAGCTCAGCAAGCGGTCAAACTGATTCAGGAATATTCTCATGGCCGCAAAATCCACTCGTTGAACGATGCGCTCGAACTGCACAACGCCCTCGCCTTCGAAGCGCACAGCATCTTTCCGCGCTCCCTTAGCGAACAGGAACGAGAGGGTCTGGCGGCGTCAGCGCGAGAATCACGAAGGCAAGTCGCTTCGTTCTTCGCCTGCTTCGAGGCATCGGGCCTCGATCACCTGCTGGGCGACTTCGAGTACGAATATGCGGATGACCTGATGCTGCTTCTCGAGAGGCACGGAGTCGCCAAAAAGATCGGCGGTCAGGCACTATTCGATGCACTGGTGAAAGCACACCTGCCATTGGCGACAATGCTCTCAAACCCCCAGTTCGTGAAGCGACACGACAGACGCCTTCGCGACGCGCTCCTCGCCGATGCTCGACACGGTGAGTTACTAGTCAGAATGCGACTGATCAGGGACTCCGACTCCTCATATCACCTCCCCGCGAGCTTCAGTGGCGTGGACTCACAACAGCTCTTGAGCGCATACATCGAAAGTGCATCACCACACCCTAATCACGTTGAAGCGATTGCCCAGGCGAACGACAATCCCGACTTCGGGATCACCCCGAAGATCCGGCTTCAGGCCAAGAAGCGCTACGAAGTGCTCATCGAAGAGCTCTTCTCGGACGAGAAGAACACCCTGGTGAAAAGGCGTTATGGCATCAGGATCGATCCTGAACAGCACGAGCCCGTGCTCGACCACATCGAGCATGAAGAAAGCGGGATGACCCACACACGCTCATTCGGTGGGCGATATCTGTCCGCCACCCTCGAGCTGGAGTCGGTGCTCGCAAACTTCGCCGCAGTGGTGGGTTATGCGGATCGCCAAGGGCTGCTCACTATGCCATCGTTCAAAACGCAGATGGGTACCCTCGAAGGGCTCTTCCTCGCGGGAAAGGACTCGTACCCCAGAGGTCAGACGTTCAAGCACCTGGATGCGCTGACGATGCAAGGAACACATGCCTACGGAGAGTTCCTCCGCCAGAACGGTATCGAGGTCGAGGACGTCGTGGCCTGGTTCTTCCGCGAGCACCTCAGCAGCAAATTCGGTGCGGCGGGCTTCTACTACACGGCGTCCAGCCCGACCAGCTCATTTCTCGAACGGTGCCGTCACGTCTCCGCAGAGATGGAGAGTATCGCCCGGCAGTTCACCCTCTACTGCGACGAGGGCGAACTGGATCTCGAACTCCTGCGCATGACGTCTGCACCAAGGCCGTGGAGTGAGATTCCCAGCCTCGTCGAACACAAGTATTTGCGCAGCGAGGCAACCAGGGATTGCGGGCAAGGGCTTGCTCTCCTGTTTAACGACCAGTCGAGGCTTACCTACGTCAACAAAACGCTTCGGGCCAAGAGCTTCGTCCAACTGGTCACAGAGAACGAACTGATCTACGACTCGCTCCATCATTTCCAGAAAGAACCCGTCGACTGGTTAATCGATGAGGGATTGGTTGCGGTCGTTGCCGGGGTTATCGAGTTCCCTCAACCAACGCTGATCCGCGTCCTAAGAGATGTCTACAACCGAGAAGCTGCCCCATTCGGCCACTACGGAACGGACGAATCGGCCGCTGCGCTTGCCCTCGTGGACAAGGGATGGCTGACGTTCAGCTCAACACTTCTGACCCCGGCTGAGGCCAGCTACTTCAACTTTTACCTGAACAAGAGCGAATTTAGTGATGGCCCGGATCTTCGCAACAGGTACCTGCATGGAACCAACGCCGATCCTAGCGATTTGGCCGCACACAGACAGTCGTATGTGTTGCTCCTCCGATTGCTGGTGTCGCTGGCTCTTAAGATTCGCGACGATATTCAATTGTCGGTCGCAAACTATTCGCCCGCATCGCAGTGAGGGAATCCGCAAGTCGAAGATGGAAACCGGGGATTTACTAACGCGACCCTGTTATCCCCGACGCTGAAAGATTATTGCCGGCCGAGCCGTCCTCTCGCAGACAGTAGGCGGCGTCGGCAGATGCAGCCCGATCTGATGTTCCACGGCCGATTGGCCCTTGTCGCCGGTACCGTTTGAATGGCGCGATTGGCGCTTATTCGTAGCTGGCCAGCAGTGTGACTTCTACCAGTATTCGTCGTCCCTGAGCGGACATGCTGGCTGTCTTTGGTGGCGGTTACGAGCCGGGTGTGACAGCCACACGCGCAGCGAGCTGCTGCTTAACTTGTGTGTATATGTCTACGTTCAGCGTGGGCTCAACCCACAGAGACAGGACCACCGCAAAGTCCACACGGTCGCCTTTGAGGCCGCCAGCCTGCTCCTTATCGCTGTCCGCCGTCTCGAACGAGGACATGTTCGCCGCCGTGAATCCCACACCGTCGTCCTCGACGGTGAACCCGACGATCGGCTTCATGGGGGCACGTCTAGGGCTCGGCTGGCCGAAGTCGAACTCCGCCTGAGCATCTCGGTGCACGCTCACGTTGATACGACTCGGCGCTGAGGAGTCTTCGTGTCGTGCGTCGATCGCCTGGATACCATTGACAATCGCCTCGAGGAGCGGGAGGAGCGCGTGACTCTTCGGCAGGCTCGTGTTGCGGACTCCGGCCCGCCAGGGAAGTTGTCAGCGCCATGTGGTCCCTCCTTAGTCGGATGTGGAAACTCTATCCGTCCGCTCCGACAACATATCAACACGCCACAGCGCCGGGGTGGTGACGCCGTCACGGTGCCGGAAAGGTTGCGCGACATGAATACGCTCGGTCGGCCGGAGCTGGCCGGGCTCTCCCATTTCCGCTGCCGGGAGTCGTCAAGGATACTTGGTGAGTGACTGACCGGCCGTCAATCTACTTGTTCCCGTATCTTCGCTTGCGCGAGGAAGTGCATTTCGGGCCATGGGTGCTGCAACCGCTTGACTCAAGAAAACTTGCTGAGCCCTTTGACGACTTTGGCCGGACCCTGAAGGCCCTCCTTTCCTGCTTTCGCGATGAGGCCGGCCAGGCGTTGACGACTGCGACGCTTGTCCAACGTACAGAACCAGAGCTTGATCATGGCGAGCCCCGCGAAAACGAACTAAGCGCCTTGCAAGCCGCAGTGTTGTTCGCGGTGACCGACGCCAACGCGGGCCACGGAAACGAAATCCCCTGGGATGCACCCACATTGAACGTCGTTACTGCTGAAGTTGCAACGTTCTTCGTGGGTGAACTCACCGCGCTCGAAAACGGAACCTTTGTGCGCACCAAGGGAGGCACTCTGAATCGCAGAATCATTGGTGGCGGCACCGTGCATGATGACTTCGTCTTTGTGCCAGCCCCGGAGGGACTTGTGACGATTCCAGATCTCAGCCTCGACGGCCAACTTCTGGACGCCGTACACCGCGTCTCGGTGGAAGCCCTGTCAGATGACTCTGCCAAGACCACACGCGAGGTATGGGCGGCACTCCATTGGCACGGACGCGCATGGGAAAACTCGCCGCTTCACACCATGCCGGACATTCTCGTGCAACTGAAGACAGCCATCGAGGCACTCTCAGGCAAGAGCGGAACAGCGTCCGGCATCACCGCTCTTGAAGAGATCTACCGTTCAGCGACAGGAACGATCGGAGCCGATGAGTTCCTATGGCGGGAGTCAGCCCCGCGTTTTTCGCGCGAATTCAATGGGAAGACCAAGATGTACAGCGCCTTCGGCCACTGGTACTGGTACCTGGCAGATACTCGAAACGCCATCGTCCACGACACAGAGTCACCCGTCATGGAGCACGACGCGGCCGGATCACCGTTCCAGGGAAACCTCTTTCGTATCGCCGAGCGGGTAACCCGCGAATTCATCAAAATCCGCCTCGCTCAGCTAGGCTATCCGGAAGCAGCCCTCAGCCCGTCGAGTCGAAAGCATCTTAGCATCGCACAGGGCCTCGGCAAGCAAATAAGCACGATCTCCCCTTCCCATGCGTAGGGGTGCAGTGTGGTTGCCTCAGTGCTCAACTGCAGGCTGATCCTCACGGCCGAATGCCAGAGCTTCGTCCCGCAGGCCATTCAAGATTTCAATGTTGCGCCGAACGATGTCAGGCTCGTAGTTGAAGGCAACTCCAAGCCGCCCCACCCGCTCCATTACCTCATCGTCGGTCAACTGCTCCAGCCACGTCATAATCTGCCGCCAATGCCGCGAACCGTCGATCTTGCTGATCAAGTCAGCCAGATCTATCCGCGCTGACGCCGCCCCGAGACGCAGTTGATAGCGTTCAACCGCAGTTGTCGTTGACCCCGCGGACAGCGCTCCACGCTCATCTTCATGACCGACAGCGATCGCGTAGCGAGTCGGAAGCGCGGGCTCTGGAGGTTCCGTACCCGTGATGAGGCGCGGCACTGCCTGTGTGCGCACCCAGCGCGAGATCTCGTCAAGCTCCTTTATCAGCACCGGCCACCGGTTCGTCCCGGGCCGGTTGATACCCACAGTTGGGAACAAGGTGACAGGGACCTTGGTGCCTAGCGGGGTCTCCGCGATGGTGTCACCGACGCCCAGCGGTTCCTCAGGCCGGGGAGCTAGGTCGCGCACTGAACGTGGCATTTGGTGGTCCTGGTACATGGCGGCCAGGCGCACCGCCGTGATCGAAGGCGTCCTGTGCTTCGCGTGGTTCGTGTGGAGCACAAGACGGGCCAGAGGATGTGC
>JAQGHS010000214.1 GCA_028291605.1 Planctomycetaceae bacterium
CGTGTATTGCCGTTAAAAGTCCGCACGCGAACCTTGGGCAAGTAGTATTTGACAGCCGCATCTCCGTCGTTGTCATCTGATTCCGAAACCATTCGACGCCGAGTTTACCATGCCGATTTCCCCCGACCTGGCATTTGGCACTCTTCCAGAATTAGGCCGCCGCTGGCGCGCGAAAGAATTCACTGCCGTCGAGCTGGCAGAATTCTTTCTCAAGCGCGCCGAGACCGTCGGACGTGAGCTCAACGCGATCGTCACGGTGACTCGTGACCTGGCCCTGAAACAGGCGAAACAGGCCGACAAGGAACTGGCAGCCGGACGCGATCGAGGCCCGCTCCATGGAATGCCCTACGGTGCGAAGGATTTACTGGCGACCGCCGGCATTCCGACATCATGGGGGGCGGCTCCCCTCAAGGAACAGGTTTTCGACACCGACGCCACCGTAATTGTCAAGTTGCGAGAAGCGGGCGCGGTCCTGATTGCCAAGCTGGCCATGGTGGAGATCGCCGGCGGATTTGGATACCGCCAGGCAAATGCTTCATTTACAGGCCCGGGACTTAATCCATGGGACAAGAACGCCTGGGCTGGCGGTTCGTCGAGTGGTCCGGGTTCGGCAGTCGCCGGCGGTGTCGTGCCATTCGCGATCGGTTCCGAGACCTGGGGATCGATCATGACCCCCGCATCTTATTGCGGACTGAGCGGCCTGCGGCCGACATATGGACGCATTAGTCGACACGGGGCGATGGCCCTCAGTTGGACAATGGACAAGCTGGGCCCGATGTGCCGCACGGCCGAAGACTGCGGACTGGTCTTAAACGCCATTGCCGGACGGGACCCTGCCGATCCCACTTCGGCCGCAGATCCTTACAGCTTTCCTCCTAAAGATGCCTTAAAGACACCGTTCAAACTGGCGACAATTAAAGAATCGAAACAGTGGCAGCCGGAAGTGAAAGCGAACTTCGAAGCATCACTGAAAGTGCTGGAGGATTTCGCGACTTTCGAGGAAGTTGAGCTCCCCGATCTGCCCTATAGCGAGGTTGCGGCAACCTTCATCTCGTGCGAAATGGCAGCCGCATTTGAGGGGCTGGTGACCAGCGGCGATGTCTGGGAACTGACTGCCCCTGAGGATCAACCTGGAGGTCATGCGGCGCAGTTTATTCCCGCGAAAGATTATATTAACGCCTTCCGCATCCGGCCGATCATTCAGAAAGCTTTGGATGAGATTCTCTCACGGTATGACGCCCTGGTGACCCCGACGATGTCCGCGGCCGCCGTGCCGATCGCGGCGAACTTCCGCGAATACTTTGGACCGTTTCGAAGCTCAATCGTCGGAGGCGCCGGAAATGCCGCAGGGATTCCCGCGCTAAGTATTCCCAATGGATTCGGCGACCGGGGATTGCCAACCGGCCTGCAATTCGTCGGCCGGGCGTTTGAAGAGAATAAGTTGCTGGCGATTGCTCAGAAGTATCAGAGTGTTACCGATTGGCATACGAAGACGCCAAAACTCTGAAGTAGACGTACGAAAATCATGATGTAGGTGAGCCGGGTGGCGCAAGCCCCGGGGTGATTTCTATACGGATTTAGAAACACAGAGACCAGGAGGGCTCACCGCGGGTTATGCCCGCAGCCCGTGGACTCGCCAGGAAGTCCGCGAAGCGCATCGCAAATTGAAGTTGGTTGCTAAACCGTAGGTGTCTAAGTAGGAGCGCAGAAATAATTGTGCTGGTGAGCCCGGCGGCGTAAGCCCCGGGATTCTTTTTCTGATAGCGAAACCAGTGCGAACAAAGAATCCGGGGGCTTACGCCGCCCGGCTCACCTACTCATCTTGTTGTGCATACTTACTTAGAAGGCCAACAACTGCACAGGCTGCCGTTCTGCGAGACAAGGAATCGTCAGTAGAGTTGCTCCTTGTTTGTCGATTTGAATGATGTTGTCTTTCGTTCGCACCCAGATTGTCCCGGTCTTCTGGCCCACCGCAATATCAATGGCAGGGAGGGGGAGGGTACTCGTGGGTGTCCCCTGGAGGTCGAAACGTTGAACATCCCATGACAGATTCTGCTTGTCGGCAGGGACGCCGAACTTGTAGTTCCTCATCACCGCGAGCCATGGTTGACCATCGACACTCGTCAGCGTGCGCGGCATTGACGTCTTGGGAAAGGTATGAGTTACCGCGGCCTTCCCGTCGGGTTGTACTCTCCAGAGCTGATATCGACTTTTCGGGCGATCAGGATGGTCGGCTTCCAGGACCCACGCACCACCGTGCTGGCGGTCGACGACGACATCGGTGAATGTATAGCCGCCGTCGGGCAAGGGGTGGCTGCTGACAATCTTGCCCGTCCGAGTCACCTTCGAAATCGAATTTCCCACGATCCAGAAGGCATTGTCCACCGGTGAGTAAGCGAGCCCAAATGCGGCGATTGGCCACCGATCCTTCGCGCGGCCTGTCGAGTCGAACGTGAGCAGTTCTCCGGAATTGAGTTGTCCGACAGACAGGCACCAGATATCGCCCGAACGCTCATCGACTGCGGCAGCGTGCAAATCAAGAACGCCGGTCGCAAAATGCTGGCGTCCGTGCCGGTCGAATGCCAACAGGTGCTGATGGTGTGTGTCGCAAACGTAGATTCGTTCACGCTCGAGATCCAGCGCCAGTCGCTGTGGACCTGTGATCCAACCCGATGTCCCCACGTGATCAACTGATCGGGTCTTCTTGCCGTCAGCGGACCACATCTTCAGACCCGGACCTTTCAGGGTTGGTTTGGCTCCCGGCTGATAGGTGATGTTTCCGATGGCCAGCACCACTGCCGCAGGTTCAGTAGAGTGAAAGTTATCTTCGCTTTTCAACGGTACCTCACCTGAAACGTCATCGGCGATGTTGCCCACGGAATCAGGCAGTTCCCGTAATCGCGTCTGAATTTTCTCGGTAATGATCTTCAGATCATTTCCGCGGTAGAGAATCTTGCCATCGATGTCGATCAGGAATTTCTGAGGGATGCTTTGGACTTCATAGCGTCTGGGAATGAAGGCGTGAGTGCCAGGTCCGGCCATCGCCATCTGCCAGGGCAACTGGTGCCGCTCGATCACCTTTTTGGCGTCGTCGGACGACTCGTCGAGCGCCAGCCCGAGTAATTGAAACCGCGAATCCCGAGCAAACTGTTGATGCAGTTTGACGAGTTCCGGAAAGTCTGCGATGCACGGAGCACACGACGTGGCCCAAAAATCGATCAGCACCAGTTTGCCGCGCAACGCCCACAATTGGATGTTCTTGCCACCTATACCCTCGGCGACAAACAGCGGCGCTTGTTTGCCCGTGCCGAGAGGCTGATCCCACTCGCCTGTGATGACCCCCAGATCGACGCTCGATTGGTCCGCCGGGATCTCGAACTCTTTGTGGATCGTCCCCAACCTCACGCCATGCCCGCAG
>JAQGHS010000223.1 GCA_028291605.1 Planctomycetaceae bacterium
AAGGGCAAGGAACTGGACGAAGCCGAAGTCATTGCCGCTTTGAACAAGTGTGGTTTCTACGCCAAGATCAAGAGCGAATAGAAAAAGAAGAAGTAATTGGATAATGGACGTGTAGCGGAATCTCGTAAGAGTTCCGCCCGGGGGACGAGAGACTGCGGCGGAACTCTGACGAGGTTCCGCTACAGAGACTCAGGAACCCTAACAAAACCTCTTGTCGCACGAGCTCTCAGTTCCTATTCGTGTCATTTGTGTGATTCGTGGTTTTTTCAGTTTCGGAAGTTTTCAACCACGAATCACACAAATGACACGAATTAGGTCCTGGCGAGAGATTTGCGGTGGTTTTGTTAGCGATTCTTAGCTTGGCAACTATCTCCAGTTCGACGTCAATTCATCATTCCAAGAATCAAAAACAGCCCGGACGGCACATGCCATCCGGGCTGTTTTGTTGTTTCTGACTTGCCTCCCAGGCATTACTGTCGCACGGGCGGGGCGAGCCGCAAATCCGGACTGATCAATCGCGGCGGTGTGCCTGGCGATCGAGTAGGCTGCGTCGGCACGACGAATGACGCGGGTGTATTCTTCGTCGAGTTTCTCTGCATCGGAGAATCCAACTGCGGACCCGGCTGAATTGCAGGCGGCTTGACGGCTGGTTGCGCTGCCGGCTTAGGTGCGACGGGAGCCGGTGCTTCTCGAGTCGTGGATCCTGCGTTCCCCGCATCCACTGGCGTCAACGCCGGCGTCCGGGCCGCTGGGCTCTTGGCCGCAGGCTCAGGTGTGTTTGTGGTCACGGGCAACAACGGCGGCAGATCGTCCAGATTGTCCGACAAGACCGGCAACTCATCGGATGATGGGGTTGTCTTGGTCGTGGCTTTGACGGCCGGCTGAGCCGCGACTTCCGTCTCGGCAGCACGTGGCGTTTTCTGCGGCCGGCGGGTGGCGGTCGGCGTAGGTTTCTCGGGGGTTGCGGCGGCCTTGATCACAGTCTGTTTCACGTCCTCGACATTCAGGTAGAGTTCCGGATCGTTGACAAAAATCTCACGATTTTCGCGATTGGCGAACAGATACAGATGCCCCTGATACCACACGGCATGATCCAACGATCCCGGCAGCGATGCTTCGTCATGCACCAGGGCGACGCCATCCAATCCCGCATGGACCGGAACAAACAACTGCGGCTCCTTTTCGAAGGCAACCTTCGCAGCGATGCTTGAGAAATGGAACTTCTGCCCTTGATAGACGGCATTGAATTGCGGTTTCGTTTCGAGCAATTGTCCCTTCTGCCGCAGCGCGACGGGACAGAAGCCTTTCAAACCGGTCTTCTCCGGAGCATCAGCCAGCTTCCGGAGTCGCTCATCAGCAGCAGACAGAGGGGGCTTGGCAGCCACCTGCTCGTCCGCAACCTTTTTCGGGAGCGAGACCGGAGTCTTAGACGCCGGTGATGCCGATTTACCAGGGGGCATGATTGGCGAAATCTCCAACGGCTTGTTCGTTCCCAAGGCTGGTATCGTAATCGGAGGTGCGGTCACTTTCGCAGCGGGCGGCGCGACAGGTTTCGCGGTTTTCTCGACGACTTCTTCTTTTTCTTTCTCGTCGAGATCTTCAACGTCTTCGTCGTCCAGGAACGGATTGTCCTTCTTCGGCAAGCTGTTCGCAGCCGGGGGAGTCGCTACCGGGTTCGTGGGCAGTGTGGCATTGGCCGCGGGCGACGTTGAGGGCGTCAACGCCGGGCCGGCAGCCGGCGTACTCGGCACCACCGGAGTCGCAGGGACTGGCGTAGTGGGTACCGGAGTCGTGGGAGCAGCCGCTTCCGGGATGCTCAAACGCAGGCCACTGAAAGGATTCTCTTCTGTCGGTGCGGGATCAGACTCGGCCGCAGGTTTGGCGACATCCGTTTTGGGTGTGGCCGTCGCTGTCGGCAGCGGAGCGGGAATCACCCCGGACGGAGGGGTTCCAGGTATGGCGTTACCTTGAACCGCGGGCACAGGCTTCGGATTGAGATCAATCTCCAATGATTCTTCCGGTTCCTCATCGAGGAACGGAACTTCATCCGGCCGTGTGGGAGCCTGCGGCGGAACGACCTGGGGCGCACCACCTGCCGGCTGCTGGGGATTGTACTGTGGCGGATTCTGAATCTGTTGCGGAACCGTGGCAGGAGGTTGTGGCAACTGGAGCTGGGGTTGCTGCGGTTGTTGAACCTGTCCGTACGGCTGCGGTGGGATCACTTGAGGTTGTCCCTGAGGCCGTTGCAACTGCAATTGAGGTGCCTGCTGTTGCGGATAGCCGTTGGGCTGCGCCGTTGCCCCCGGTTGATTCATGGTCCCCGGGCGTTGACCGTTGTAACTTTGCGACGGCTGCAGAGCCGGCTGGCCAGGCTGCACCTGTAGCCCCGGCGGCTGGTAGGGGCGGTAGTTTGTAGCGGGCGGCGTACCCGCAGGGGCGCCATTCGGCGTCCGGATTGGCTGCTGCCCCATCGGAGCCCGCGGTTGCGGTGCCACTTGCGGCGGGGGAGACTTCTTACCCAGGAAGACGCGTTCGAAGAAGTTCGGGGCTTTCTGAGGCGGCACAGGGGGCTGGGCAAATTGTCCGGGTGCCCGTGGACCTGCGTTCGGGCCGCCTTGCGGACCCTCCGGTGCCACGCCGGCCTGCGGCTCGGGGACTTCCATCTCACTCAAGTCCATGACGGGCATTTCCTGCCCGCTCTTCTCATACAGCAGCCGGAGTTGCTTCTGAACGTCAGTCTCACCACCTCCCGATCCGTTCCCTTGCTGCTGCTGCTGCGCTGCGGCAGGATTGGCCACCTGGTAGACCGGTGCTGAATTGTTAACCACCGGCGGCCGGGCCGTGGCCGGGAATTGGGGCTGCGTGTCATTCGCCGAGGCCCCCGCTGGAGGTGCCTTTTTGGTGGGTGCCATTCTCTTCTGGGGCATGCCCGCATTCACTTTGGAATTCGCCGTGGGAAAGTTCTGCGCCCAGGCGTCAGAAGTCAATGGTCCCTGCCACAGCGCGGTGGGCAGAACGCATGCGATTGCCAATTTACGGATCGCGAACTTCATGTTCGACATTTCCTCTCTCCGCTGCAGGGACGTAGTGCCTACGCCGCGCAGTTAGACATGCGGACCGCGTTGCCCTTGGTTCATCCTTGAACCATCGGAGCAACGCCAGTACTTGGTAGTCATGATCCTTCACGCATTGAGGAATCAACGCGGCGTCGGCGGTCCGCCAACATTGAGAATCACTACCTACTCCTATCGTCGTATCGGTCGGGTGGATTATGCCGACAATAGCGAACATGCCGAGGAAACTAGGTAGAGCGCCGGAGAAATTGGAACAACCCAAACGGATTGTCCAGCTTCACCAGTCTACGCAAGAGTCAGGGTCGAGGTGTAATACTTCGCACGTTAAGCCTGCGATAGACAATTCGGACCAAAACTGAGATATCTTTTTCACCATGAACTCCAGCACTCCCGAATTGCGACGAGTCGGCCAGACCGACATCCGGGTGACCCCTGTGGCCATGGGCTGCTGGCCCATTACAGGGATCACGAGCCTCGGAGTCCAGGAAGAGGTGAGCCTGGCAACGTTGGCCGCAGCATTTGACGCCGGGATCAACTTCTTTGATACGGCCTATTGCTATGGCTATGCCGGCGAGAGCGAACGGATGATTGGCCGAGTGCTGGGGGCGAACCGGAAGCAAATCGTCATCGCAACCAAAGGAGGCATCCACTACGTTCAAGGGAAGCAAGTCCGGGATGCTTCTCCGGCGACGTTGCTGCGGGAATGCGAAGAGAGCCTGAACCGTCTGCAAACGGATTACATTGATTTGCTCTACCTGCACGCACCTGATCCTCAGGTGCCAGTGGCCGAATCTGCGGGGGCATTGCGGCAACTGCTCGAATCGGGCAAAGCCCGCAGCATCGGGGCATCCAATTTCACGCTCCAGCAACTCCAGGAGTTTGCCCAAGTCTGTCCGTTGTCGGCCTATCAACCGCACTACAACATGCTGCAGCGTGAAATCGAATGGGAACAGCTTCCCTGGTGTCTCGAGAATCACGTCTCGGTCATTTGCTACTGGCCGCTGATGAAGGGCCTGCTGGCCGGACATCTGCCCCGAGACCACGTGTTTGAGGCTCGCGACGGACGCCAGAAGTACCCGATGTTTCACGGCGAGGAATGGCGGCAGACTCAGGATTTTCTCGACGTTTTGCGTCCCATCGCCGCCGAGGCGGGAAAGACGGTCGCTCAACTGGTCATCAACTGGACGATCCAGCAACCGGGCATCACGGCGGCCTTGTGCGGAGCCAAACGCCCCGACCAAATCCTGGACAATGCCGGCGGAATGAATTGGACTTTGAGTACCGAGCAGATGGCACGAATCAACACCGCAATCGCCGCACGTGGTCCAACGGTCTCACGTGCTGCGGTATAAAAAAACGTCCGTAAGATGGGCACTCCTGCCCGTC
Organism: Planctomycetaceae bacterium; assembly: GCA_028291605.1. Lineage (GTDB taxonomy): Bacteria > Planctomycetota > Planctomycetia > Planctomycetales > Planctomycetaceae > JAKFVC01. Next base: position 4,461 of record JAQGHS010000223.1, read on the forward strand.
TCTGATTGATGTCGAGTGAGCGTTAACAAAACCTGTCGATCAGTGTCGTTGATCACTCTGATTACACGCGTCTGATCGCAGAGCGATCAGCGGCACTCTTCTCATTCCCCCTGCAGCCGGATCGACTGCGGGCCGATCCATTCATCGGCCGAGGCGTTGTAGCCGTCATAGCGGACGAAGTGCAGTCCGTACCAGCTATCGCGTACTGTTGCCGGATACCATTTGTCGTCGATTTCCCACCGTACCTGCACCTTGTCTCCGGCCGCGAATTGCCACGGCTGATACGGGCGTCGACGTTCTGGACCAACCCATTCGTCCCACGATGTATCGTAGTTGATATAGCGCACTTTCCACTTGGCGCCGTCAGTGTCGATCGCTCGGGCCTTGTACCATTTCCCTTGGTATTCGACTTCAATTCGGGCACCGACCGGGGGCTTCAACGGTTGCTTCGCTTGGACGAAAATCGTTCCGGCTGGAAACCCATGAGCCGAGAAAAACATCGACTTTTGCCCTTCGATGAAAGCCAGTTCCGTTTCGCTGTGCCGGGCAACTTCGGCCAGAGTCACAGTGCGGTCGCCGTCGAGATCGGTATTCGATTCACCGCGCAATCCGGCCAGGACGCTGTCGCTGAAAGTCCATTTTCCGGTCGAGGAATTGTGTGAATACGACGATGTCAGGACCGCATAAGCGATGTGAGACTGGTGATGCTTGCGGGCTTCGTCGTACAGCGCGCCGGAATGACAACAGTCGGCCATCAACAATGCCTGCCGGCCGTGAAACCGGGCCTCAATCGTCTTGAAGATCTCGCGGACATTCCAGGCGGTGTTGCGTTCTTCTCCGGCGTCGTAGTTGGCAAACCAAGTTTCACTGGCGCCGCGGTCCCGAGAGCCATGTCCGCAGAAATAAAAGACGAGCAGATCTCCGGGCTGAGTTCGGTCAAGCAGCTTGTCGAATTCGCTGACGATGCGGGCCTTGGTGGCGTGCGCGTCTTGCAGATAAACGGTCCGGTCTTTGGTCACTCCTGCCTGCTCGAAGTAGCGGACAAGTTGCTCGTCGCGACGATTGATCTTCGCGGCAGGGAAAGACCTCCAAAGCTCGGGGTGTTGCCATTCCAGCAGCCCGACGGCGAATACCCAGGTTTTCGCGGGATTCCAGTGCGGAGGTTCATCCGCAAAGACCGGTCTCGCCGGAACCAACGCGCATCCGACCAAGAACCAGGCGAGCCAGCGAAGAGAGTTCATATTGCGCACTCCGAACATATTACGGCTGCATGATCTGGAAAGAAGCGAGGGTACTCCAATCTACAATATGTTCCAGAGGGCGATGATCACAAATCAGAAAGGCGCGGAGGATTCCTCGTAATTTGGACTGCGGTGATTCATCGCTGCAGTCCAAATTGGCTCCTGCCAAAGTCACTTCGCCGGCTTCACGAATCCGCGGACTTCCATCCATTGCGAACAGCGGCGCGGCCACGACGAGAGCACGGGGTCCTTCGGAGCCAGGCCCACTCCATGCTTGCCTTGCTCGTAAATGTGCAGTTCCGCCGGGACGCCTCGCGCGTGCAACGCCATGTAGAACATCAGGCTGTTTTCCGGGGGAACTCCGGTATCCCCCGACGTGTGAAACAAGAATGTCGGCGGTGTCTCGCGCGTCACATGTTTCTCGTTCGAGAGCAATTCGAGCAGTTTCGGATCGGCGTTGGCGCCCAGCAAATTGTTGCGTGAGCCCACATGCGTATAAGGCGAAGTCAACGAGATCACGGGATAGCACAACACCATCAGATCGGGACGGCAACTCAGTTTGTCGATGGGGTCGGTGGCCTCCGGATCTCCCTGATCGAAATGCGTTCCGGCCGTCGAGGCCAAATGGCCGCCGGCCGAGAATCCCAGGATGCCGATCCGCTGCGGATCGAGCTTCCAATCTGCAGCGTGCGACCGGACCAGGCGGATCGCCCGTTGGGCGTCCAGCAGTGGGGCAGGGTGCCGGTAGCGCGGCGACAGACGGTACTTCAACACGATCCCCGTAACCCCGAGCGAATTCAGCCAGGCTGCGACATCACTTCCTTCTTTCACATCGGCCAGATGGCCATAGCCTCCACCCGGGCAAATCACCACTGCGGCGCCGTTCGACTTTCCTTCGGCGGGTCGAAAAATGGTCACCGAAGGACAGTCCTCGGGCTTGGAGCCGACCGCCCCGGGGGCCCCTTTGGGCCACAGCAATTCCACGGGAGGACTCGGCGCGGCGGGATCTTGTGCCAGCAGTACGAGGGGACTCGACGAGCAGATCACCGCGCAACACAACATCAAGGCGTATCGAAACATAGTCAAATTACCACAGTGCGGGAAATGGCCCAAGGAAACCCGAACAATGAGACATCAGCAACTCCTTGATCCGCGGCGAGTGATTCCGTTGAATCTCAGTGATTCAACATGCTTCGCTACGTTGCCTCCCCTTGAAGCAATTTCAGGATTGATCGTGGTCTCTAACAGAGTCCGATCCTATTTTCACGCAACCAATTTTCAGCATGTGACTGGAACGGAACCGTTGGCAACATCAAATGCCGGCCGTTCCCGTTATCCGCCAAACACCTCTTCTAATGTGCGACGCATAACGATTGGATCGGGGTCGATACCGGTCCACAAGCGAAATCCAATGACATCCTGATTCACCAGTACAATTCGTCAAAACTGCGATCGACAGCTTATCGTTCGCGGGAAGTCGCAAACAATCGATTTCGGATTTTTAGCCACGGATGGACACGGATGAAACACGGATTGGGTCAACGTGTGGTCGAGTCCTCACAGAGCATCGATCTGGCCGATTTTGAGAACTCAGATTGTTTGCCGCCTTTGCGTCACCGTTAATCTAATCCGTGTTTCATCCGTGTTAATCCGTGGCTAAAATCTTCTTCTCGGTGCGGATCACGGTCGATTACCAATGCGAAATCGGCCCATTGGGAACCTTGATGTCAGCAGTGGGAATCGGGCTGGTGCGGGTTCCGTGGCGAAGTCGCAATTCCGCCAGATTCTTCTCGAATTCGTCGATACTCCAGAAGTTCTGGAAGCGTTTTTCGAGGTCTTCTGGAATCCCCAGGCGGGCTCCGTACCACATGCCGAACTTGCGGAATTCGACACAACTGCGTTCTTCCCCATGCTGATCGATCATCAGATAGAAATGACGACGCAAAAAACTCAGCTGTTCTTCCACGGGTGGTTCCCACGGTTCCGTCAGACCCTGATTCGCCCGATCGATGCGATGGTACAACCACGGATCGAGCATCGCTCCGCGTCCGATCGCGACGGCATCGCAACCGGTGAAACGCCGCATATGAAACGCCTGCTCCACCGTGCGGACATCTCCATTGCCAACCACGGGGATCTTTTCAACAGCCTCGACAACTGCTTTGATTCCGGACAAATCCGCCTTGCCGGAAAAACCCTGGGCGCGGGTGCGACCGTGAATCGTGATGGCCGCGACACCAATTTTTTCGAATTCGCGAGCCAGTACCGGCGCTGTGATGTTTTCTCGATCCCAGCCCAACCGCATCTTGACCGTCACGGGAATCTTCACCGACGAAACGATGGAGCTGATCAGTTGCAGGGCGTTGTCGGTATCGCACATGAGCCGCGCACCGCCCCCGGTACCGACAATCTTCGCCATGGGGCAACCCATGTTGATGTCGATGGCCGAGTACCCTTTGGCCTCCAGCATCTGGGCCGCGGGAATCATTTCGTGATTCTTGCTGCCGTAAATTTGCACCGACAGAGGCTTATCGACGTCGTTGGTCGCGATCAGCTCGATCGACTTGCGATGCTTGTGCACCAGGTGCACGGCCTGCACGAGATCCGTCGTCGCCAGTCCAAGTCCACCTCGTTCGCGCACCACCTGCCGGAACGCGAGATGCGTATATCCAGCCAAGGGCGCCAGAAAATACCGGGTGGGAATCTGGAGTGAACCAATCGCGATATTGGGCGATTCCTCGGGAAAGGGCGGAGTCAGATCGGGTCGAGCGGCGGTCGCCGTCTGGGGTTCGCATTCAGTTTCCGTTGCCGACATCAATTAAACCCTAGCTCCACCAACGCAGCTTTAACTTCTCGAATTGGCAGCCCGACCACATTAGACAAGCTACCAGTCACTTGATCCACGAACAGACTTCCGGCTCCCTGGAGAGCATATCCACCCGCTTTACCAGCGGACTCACCCGTTTCCAGGTACCAGTCCAGCCACGTCTCGACGTCGGCGAGAAACTTCACGGTGGATGTGACCACAAACGATTTCGTCGCAAATTGGTCACTCCGGCAGACTGACAGGCAAACACCGGTCTGCACCTGATGTTCGCGATCGGCATAATACTCGCGGAACCACTGGCGAACCAGTGCGTTCTGGCCTGGACCAAGCGGCGGTTGCCCCAGGACAACCAGTTGCCCATCCGCACCGCTCGCCACAACCGTGGTATCTGCCGCGATCAGGGCCGCGAATTGTTGTCCCTCTTTTCGCAGCATCTCCAATGTCTGATCGTGCTTATGGCGGGCAATCTGCAACAGTTGCTGCATGATGGCGGGGGGGGACGTCAAGCCGTCGAATGCCTCTTCCTCAGCGGATGGAGGGGGGCGCACCAGGATGCGGTCCGGCGGAACAATCAACCGCAACAGTTCAATTCGACGCGGCGAGCGGGAGGCCAACACAACGGGTAGCGGCATGGAATTTCGTGGGAATCTTGTGAATGGAGATTACGTCAAAATGTCTCACTGTAGCCTGACACGTGAGCGGCACGGCGC
>JAQGHS010000229.1 GCA_028291605.1 Planctomycetaceae bacterium
CGGCGGAAGTCTTACGACGTTCCGCTACATAAGAATCCCCGGAAGGGCCTGGAGACCCGTCCCACGATACGCCGCGAGGATCGTCTCACACGGTTCTGTCGAGTACCATAGGGCCGGATCGCTGGACCGCATTTCTTCGCCCCTGATTTCACGTGCCCTATGTCATCGCCCACAATTCACACGGCCGAACAATACGCCGACCACAAGCTCGATCTGCCCGAGGGGGGCCGCTGGACGGAACTGGTCGCCGGCGAGATCGTGACCCTGCAGCCTCCGGACGAAGACCACGGGAATGTCGTCCGGAATCTAATGCTGGCGTTTTCCAGATTTGCCCATAAGACTCAGCAGGGTTATGCCTGTTTTGAAATTGGCCTGGTCACCAAACGCAATCCGGACACGGTGCGGTGCCCCCCGGCCAGCTATTTCACCGAGGGGGCTCCGTTTGCCGAGATCGACAATCTGATCGCACGCACGAAGCCCGCGGTCGTCGTTGAGATTGCCTCCACCAATGATCGCCGCCGGCAGATCGAAGACTGTATTCTCGAGTACCAGGAGTGGGGCATTCCTCTCGTTTGGGTCGTGGATCCCCATGAAAAGAAGGTCCACACGTTCCAGGTCAATCGCTCGGCCCTGCACTTCTCGCAACATCAGGTGCTCTACGGCAGTTCGATTTTAGACGGCTTCGAGTGCCCGGTCGGGGATTTGTTCGCATTGCCCCCCTGGTGGAACGCGAAGGTCGAATCTCCGAAGTCCGACACGTGAGCGGCCCGGCGCTCGCCGCCGGTTCTTCCAGGGAAACCGCAACACAGAGCCGGTGACTAGCACCATTCCGCTCACCTGTTTTCTGTGGTTAGCGACAACGGTTTGTAAAACCGCTCTAATACTACAACCACTACGATTAGAAAAACTCCCGACTCAGAGAGTCGGGCTACATTATTCCGCTTGCTTGCCAATAAGGATGCCTCACCTTGTCGCAGCCCCCTCCGGAATTTGCCGAAGAACTTGTCCCCGATAGTGTCATCCCGCATCACACACTACCTCCGTTGCGGTATCGCGATTTGCCGGAAGCTCCGCATTGGCGAAAGCTGGTCGGGCCGAGCATCATTCTGGCGGGGTTGGCTCTCGGTTCCGGCGAGTTCGTCTTCTGGCCGTATGTGACTTACAGATCGGGCTTCGTTTTTTTCTGGGCCTGTATGCTCGGCGTGCTGACCCAGTTCTTCATGAATCTGGAGATCGAACGCTGGACGCTGGCGACCGGCGAAAGTGCCATTACGGGTTTTTGCCGCCTCAGCCGGCATTGGGCCTGGGTGATGTTGACCATGAACGTCATCCCCTGGATCTGGCCCGGGTGGGCCATGGGGGCCAGCACCTTGCTGAGCTGGATGCTATTCGGGGCCGATATCCAGCCGCAAAAGGCGACGGCACCGCTGACTCAGATGAGGGCGACAATTCCCGCCGAACTGCAATCGCAGCTCAGTTTTGATTCGGCGGGAAAACAGCTCGTATGGATGGGTCCGCAAACTGCAGAACAGTCCGCCGCCTTGAAAGCTCTCGATGCGGAACCTCAATTTCAACAGGCCGTCGCGACGATTGCGGCGAAAGTTCGCAAAACCGGAGGCCTGAAGCATGATGCGTGGTACGTCCCCTGGTTCGCCATCACGACGCTTCTGCTCGTCGGAATCGTGCTGACGAGCAGCCCGGTCGTCTACAACACCGTCGAGGCACTGCAGTCTTACCTGGTCCTACTGATCTTCGTCATCGCCATTACATTGGGGATCTTGATCATCAAGCCGTACGCCGTCTGGGCGATGCTGACGGGAATCATGAATATCGGCGGGCTACCCGCGGCGGACAGCGGCCTGGAATTCATGGCCTTGCTGGGAGCTCTGGCCTTCGCCGGGGCGGGCGGCACGATGAATCTCGGGCAGAGTAACTTTATCCGCGATAAGGGGTACGGGATGGGCAAATACATCGGCCGCATTACGAGTCCGCTGACCGGCAATGAGGAACCGATTGCGGATGTCGGGTTCCACTTCCATCACACTCCCGAAAACATGCGTCGCTGGCGAGACTGGTGGCGGGCGGCCAACATCGAACACTTTTTCAGCTTCTACCTGACCTGCGTGGTCTCGTTGATGTTGCTGGCGTTGATTTCGTATTCGCTGTTTTACGGACCCGACGGCAAACTGTTGCCCGGCATGGAGCGGTTTGGCAGTGGCATGGATTTCATCTGGGGCGAAGCGAATCTGGTTCAAAGCCAGTTTTCGGTCCCCTGGGTCGGCAGCGCCTTCCGGTTGCTGTTTTTCGTGATGGGCATGGCCCTGCTGTTTACGACGGAACTGGGAGTGCTGGATGCGGCAGCGCGGATCTCGGCCGACATCATCAAGATCAACGTCCTGCGTGAGAACCCCCGCTGGACGCTCGCCCGGCTGTACTTTGTCATCCTGTGGACAGAGATTGTCCTCAGTGTGATCATCCTGGGCGTGGGATTCTCGGAGCCGCTCGTTCTCCTGAAGATGTCGGCTGCCATGAATGGCATG
>JAQGHS010000241.1 GCA_028291605.1 Planctomycetaceae bacterium
TCCACTACGAGACTCGATCCAAACAGGGCAACAATGTTGAGACGTCGGAACATCGTGAGCCGTTTGAATTCACAGTCGGCCGCACCGATGACATCGAAGGGCTGAACCTGGCGGTCATGTGATTGAAAATTGGCGAGCGGAAGCACGTGATCATTTCGCCCGATCAGGCGTTTGGTTATCGCGACCCACGCCTGCAACAAAACGCGCCGCGGCTGGCCTTGTTGGACCGCGTCGAAGAAGGCGATCAACTGGCGGTGACGTGTGCCGGACAAGAATTGGATGTCTGGATTCGTACGGTCAATGATGAGGAAGTCAGTCTCGATGCCAATCACCCTCTGGCGGGCGAGTCTCTGGTTCTGGATATCGAAGTCGTAGCAATTGGTCCCTAAGTAGGTCGGCAGAAATAGCGATGTCGCCACGTTCGCCAGAACATGGGCGATTTACCGTCGATTCCCACGCTCTGGCGAGCGTGGCTACAGTACATAATTTGTGTGTGTCATCTTCTTTTCCTTCGGCTCGCAGTTCACCTGTGAGATGAGTCACCATGACGATTAAATTAACTCCCGCTTCATTCCTGCTCGGTGTTCGCCAGAGTGGTCTGATTGATGGCGTCAAACTCGACGCGATCGTGGCCGATCTGGATCGGAATGGAGTCGATCAGCACGACGCAGCGGCCCTGGCTCACGCCCTGGTCCAACGGGGTGCCCTCACCGATTGGCAATCGGAAAAGTTGCTGCAAGGGCGACACAAGGGATTTATCCTGGGACGCTACAAGCTGCTCGGGCTGCTGGGAGCGGGCGAAATGAGTGCCGTCTACCTGGCCGAACACATGCTGCTGGAGCGACGATGTGCCATTAAGGTCCTGCCCGGCAACCGGGTCAAGGATACGTCCTACCTGGGGCGGTTCCATCGCGAAGCCAAAGCGGTCGCGTCGCTCAACCATCTGAATATCGTGCGGGCCTACGACGTCGATCAACAATTTGACGGCGGCGCCGAAATCCATTTTCTGGTGATGGAGTTTGTGGAAGGCCGCAACCTCGAGAAGATCGTGACCGCGAAGGGCGCACTAAAGTATGTCGAAGCAGTCGACTATATCCGCCAGGCGGCCGATGGTCTCGCCCATGCGCATCAGGCCGGCCTGGTCCATCGGGACATCAAGCCGGAAAATCTGCTGATCGATGCTCAGGGGACGGTGAAGATTCTCGACCTTGGTCTGGCTCGCTTGTTTGATCAAACGGACGAAGAATCGCTGACGATCAAGCACGACGAAAAAGTGCTCGGGACGGCCGATTATCTGGCGCCGGAACAGGCCATCGACAGCCACAAAGTTGATGCCAGAGCGGATATCTATAGTTTGGGCTGCACGTTCTACTTCGCTTTGACCGGACACCCGCCCTTCACCGAAGGGACTTTAGTACAGAGGTTGTTTGCCCACCAAACCAAGTCACCCCGGCCCGTTATCGAAGAGCGAGCCGACGCACCGGCGAGCTTGATGTCCATTCTCGACAAGATGATGGCCAAGAAGGCTGCGGATCGTTATCAGTCGGCAGCAGAGTTGGCCGAGGTCCTGACACGCTGGCTGGTCGAAAATGGCGGACAGGCCTGGAAGATTCAACATTTCTCGCTGGTCGCCACGATCTATGGACTCGATTCTCTGAAGCCACAGATGTTCGATCAAATTGCTGCTGAGGGTGTGAACTCACCGGCGCTGGTCGGGACGACGTCGTCATTTGCCACCACCCTCCCGGGAGGCGTCACGATTCGTGGTGCAGATTCGGGATCGAATCAACCACCGATTTATTCGACGTCGGCGAGTGCCGCAGTCAGCGGAGCCACGGCCGGAACCAGTGAGCAACCAAGTACTGCTGTCCTTCAGCCTGCGTCAGAGCGCACTGAAGCCGAACGCAAGGAACTGGAACGTCGTCGCCGGGCCAAACAGCGCGCCGCACAACAAGCAGCGGGTGCAGGTCAGCCCTCGTCTACGGGGGGAAGTGGCGCGGCAACTCAGACACGGACGCAGCAGAAGTCGCGCACGGCCGCGATGGAACGCAAAGTCCCTGGAAGCATGGAAATCGTCGTCGATTCCATGCCCAAATTGCGATCCTGGATCAGCGATCCCCTGCAGCAGCAAACTCGATGGATGGTCGCCACGGTCGGCGTCGCCACGTTGGCCCTGGTGTGCCTGTCGGCGTTCCTGTTCTGGTTCTACCAGAGCAACTTCCCCGGCAACAAGCAAAGCGAAGCCGCCACGCCGTCGTCGATGGTGATTGACGCCTATTCCAGCTACCGACCGGCTTAGTCGGGATCGCATTTCGGTCCCTTACGTCCTTTCGGTCCTTAATGTCCCTTCTATTCTGAAAAGGACTTAAAGGTCGGAAGCGACATAAGGGACTTGCTTAGACCCCATCCCAGTCCAGTCGAACAATCCGTCCAGAATCAAAGCCCACGACCAGGCCTTTTCCCAGCGGATCGCAGGCCACCCGGATAATGTCCTCGGGGGCATTACCCGCCCAAAGCATCTTGCCATCGACATTCAGCCAATAAAGTTGCCGTTCCATTGTCGCCACTGCGATGCGATACGGAAGGTAGCTGCAAGCGACACGCGCAGCCGTCCCTTCCACTTGATAGGAACCGGACTGAGTTCCCTCCGAGTCATACCGCGTGATGCCGTGCGCAAAACAGGCGACGAGTACCATGTCGCCATTTCCGCTGGCGGCGATGTCACCTGCACTCGCCCACAGCTTTTCCTCCCACCGAATGCCCCCTTGGAATGTGCGGCTGCTGAGCAATCCGTAGTCGGCAACTCCGATCAAACCGGGTATCTCGGACAGGAAATGCAGCTTGACGAAGGGACGCTGCGATTCGAAGCGGTGGATCGGTTTACGCGGTCCATCAAAGATCAGATTTGTCCCCGACACCAGGCTGGCCGCGACGTATTCGCCGTGGGGATCGACGGCCACGGCGAGCGCGGTATCCGGCAATTCGTACTGACTGCGGAACTCCAACTGCCTGGAAAACCAGTGCAACTTCGAATCGCCGATCAGGGCCACCCCTGCCGCGCCGTTGTCGCTCCAGGCCAATCCACGAACAGGGACCTGCCCACGCGTCACGGCGACGACTCGACCATTTCGATCGAGCAGATAAATCCCTCCTGACCGGTCCGCAGCGAGGACCTCGCCCGATTCGCGTGCCAGCTCCAGCCAGGCTAGTGGCGCGTCAGTGGCGAACGACCAGCTCAACTCAGGAGTCTGTCCGCTGCCATTGATGAGCCATTCGCGAGGGTTTGCCATGATGCCGCTTAATGTAGCCTGACTCTCTGAGTCGGGAGCATGAAAGCGAAGATTACCCGACTCGGAGAGTCAGGCTACAGGTTCGGCTGACGCCGCACCATTCTACGAGCTCACGTTCACATAGACCTTTAAGGCCTGTTTATCGGAGACCAGCAACCGCATCATTTCCTGGTAATTGTCCAAACCCTCTACGGGATTCGTCAGGATTCGCTCGGTGACTCCCGGGAACAACGCCTGACCATGAGCCAGATCCTTGATCCCTAGTTCGAAATGGCGTCGATTGCCATTCACACTGGCGACCAGCAGTTTGTTTCCCAGCACCCAATTCATATTGATCTTATCACTCGGGACGGTGATCTCCGCCTGACCGCCAGTCACGCTGGTCCAGATCAGCGCTCCGTTGAGCCCCAGCACTTCCATCGCCTGGAAGGCGATCCGACTGCTGCCGGTGGCTTCGAAGATCAGGTCGGGAGCCCCGACCTTTTTGGCGAGCTCGTGCAACGAAGTTTCTTGAGTACTGACATAATGCGCACCGTAGGCTTGCGCAATTTCCGACTTCCGATGCGGGCCCGGCGCTCTGGCCACCGTGAAGACGTCCAGGCCGCGCAGGCGCAACATCATCGTGGCCAGCAAACCGATTTGTCCGGATCCCAGGACGAAAGCACGCTTGGGTGACCAGACCTGCAACCGGTGTTGAGCCAGATACGCCTGCTCGATCGCCTTGGCACATACGCTGGCCGGTTCCGCGAGCACACCCAGGTGCTTCAACTCTCGCGGGACTTTCACCATGTACTCGGCATCATCGACAAAATACTCCGTCAGATACCCGTGACAGAGATTGATGCCGCGCTCGTAGTACTCGTTCTGGCTGGTGATGTCATTCCGACCGATTTGATCGAAGAGCGACTTACCGGGGCGCCGCACCGTACACGAAACCAGATCACCGGGTTTGAATTCGGTGACCAGATTGCCCACCTCGACCACCTGTCCGAAACTTTCATGCCCCAGAATCAAGTAGTCATTCCCGGGAGGCGCATTGCCGTACAAAGCTTCGTTGATCTCGCGATCAGTCGCATCCACACCAATCTGCAGCACTTTGACCAGCACCGAGCGGCCAGAGGGGATCTGGCACACATGGGGATGGGGCTGTGTTTCGAGCGTGGGAACGGCAACCTCGCGCTGATGAACGCTGTGGGGAGTTCCGGGCCGGACGGCAATCGCTTTCATGATTTCGAGACTAGCGCTACTTAACTGGTGTGGAATTCTGGTGCCAGGCACTCCGATGTGCGCGGCGATTGAGAATAGACTGCCCGAATTCTAGCCGTGCGAATCAATTGACGCCACAACAGGCTCTTAACCGGGTCAATCGTCGAGACTTCCGACCGTGGCGCGCCTTGGATGATCCATAGGCTGGAATTGATGTGAGAAGACAACAAAGCGATAACGAACTATCGCAGTCCGTCCCAGATGCTAAAATCGGGCTCCCCCCGTAGCCTGACTCTCCAGAGTCGGGCGAATTT
>JAQGHS010000246.1 GCA_028291605.1 Planctomycetaceae bacterium
TTCAGTTCACACAATCAGTGTGAATCGAGCGTCGACGATCAACTCCGGCAAACGCGAGAACTGCTAGAGAGTTTGGGATATCGTCTGCCCTGCCGTTTCGAATATTCAGACCATGCCGTCTCAGGTACCAAACTGAGCCGGGAGGGTCTGAATCAGTTTTTGATCGACGCGAAGGCCCGGAAGTTCAAGGTGCTCGGCTTGTACAGCCTGAGCAGGCTGGGGCGAGAATCGATTATCACGATGCCCATGCTTAAGGTCCTCGTGGAAGAATATGGGATCCGGATTGTCAGTGTCGCTGAGTCATTCGATACCAACAGTCCCGACTGGATCATGGTCGCGATGATGTACACGCTCCAACACGAGAATTTCGTGAAAGAGCTGAGTAAGAACGTGCTTCGCGGGCAAGAAGGAGCGCTTCTCGACGAATATTCGGTGGGGGACTATCGTTTCGGGTATCGCTCCGTCCCGTCGGCCGACGGGGCCATGCGCGGACGCGGACGGAATGCGAAACCCCGGATGGATTATCAGATCGATCCCGAGCAAGCCGCGTGGGTCAAACAGATCTTTGAATGGTATGTGAAGGATTTGCGTACCATCTCCTGGATTACGGAACAACTCAAACTCCGGAACGCCCCGCGAGACCACCGTGCGACAACGCCTCACTGGAAGCCGCAGCAGGTCGCCGGTCTTCTGAGCTCGCGCAAGTATGTCGGCGTGTGGCCTTGGGGCGTGAAACGCAACAAGCGGTTGCCCTCGACTGGGCAAATTATTCAAGTGACCCGGCCCGAATCCGAGTCCAGCAAGTGGACCCGGAAGCGACCGGACCTGCGTCTGATCTCTGATGAGATGTTTGAAGCTGCACAAGCGCGCCGGCAAAAGCATATCGAACAGGCAGCGAAGCGGCGCGGTGACCAGGGACGTCTCGGGGGACGGGTGACGGAAAGCAACACTCAGCACTTGCTGGCAGGGCTCTTCCAGTGCCAATCGTGCAGTCGCCTCTTTCATACAGCGGGGGCGAAAGCGAACTACATGTCTTGCAGCGGCTACAAGTACAAGATCTGCAACTGTCGGACGATGGTCCCGAGAGCGTTGGCGGAAAAGCTCATCCTGGACGCTGTCGGGAGCGTCATTCAGTCCAACACAGAATGGTTGCAACAGATCATTGCATTCACAAAGGAGGAAATTACGCGGGCTGCCCGGGAGCAACCCAGTCAACTGGTCTCGGTCACACAGCAGTTGGGATCCGTTAATCAGAAAATTGAACGTTTGCTCAATCTGGCTGAAACGACCGATGATTCCAGCATTCAGACGCGTTTGAGCCAACGCCAACGGGAACGGGAGTCACTGCAGCGGCAGTTGCAGCAATTACAGCGAGACCAACGCCAGATCCCACAGATGCCCACCGAGGAATGGGTGGTGGAACAGATTACCCAACTTGATCAAGTCTTGACGTCAGCGACACCAGCTGCGACACACGCCCTGCATCAGCTGCTGGATGGGCCGATCATCATGGAGCAGATTCCGCATGCGGACAGCGAAAAATGTCATTTTCGCGGCAGAATGAGAGTCCGCATCGGGCGCATGATTGTGGATCCCGGGTCACACATTCCTGGCGTCATGACGGCGCAGTCTGGGGAAGCCGACATCGTTCACGAAGTTCTCATTGAATTTCGTGAACCTACGAAAACGGAAGAACAGGCCGCTTTGGCGTGGGAACTGTATTCCGCCGAGCGGCCTATCAAGGAGATCGCAAAAATGCTGAATGTTTCGCGTGCACGTATGACAGCGATCTTGAAGTTTGCAGCAGCCGAACGCGGAGAACCCTGGCTCGACGGCCGCGCTCGTCGTGCGACCTTGCCCGACAGTACGCGTCCGCTGACGCTCCGCGATCAGAAGGCACCGGAGATTCTCGATCTGTATCAACGAGGCCTGCTGCTGGGCGACATTGCCGAGCGGCTGGACATCGATCGCGCCACGGTGCAAGTCGTGCTCGCGAAATGGCATGAGCAACAGGGACTGCGGCTTCTGGACGGTCGCACGCGTCGTAAGAATCTCGAAGTCAAAGTTTCCCCCCATCAGGCGGAGGCTGCATTGCCGGAACTGCAAGACCCCCTAGCTGACACCCCACTCGACTAATCCTAAGCCAGACGTAAATCAAAACCCAAATTGGGCCCGACAGTGTGTTAGTGTCGGGCTTTTTTTGCGATCGAGAAAGGCTCCGTAATCTCCATGTATCACATTGTCGCGATTTCAACGCCTGTTCCCTCGACAGCACGGGCCAGCAATTGCACTTGCCGGCTCCTGCATTCGAGACCGAATGCTCTGTGTCAGGCGTGTCGGGAGTTCGGCAGTCGTACGACTCCGCACCAGTGTCTTCGGATCTTTTCTAGATCGAGACAAAACTCTTGAGATCACTACGCGGAGACAAACGGAGTCGCGACAGCGGCGCACGTGAAATCGCTGTGTGGATTGGTGCCCTATGCTTAAAACCCAGCCTTCCGTAGCGGAATGCAGTTCTTAACTAAATCAATGGGCAAAATGCGTCATATAAAATGAGGCCAATGGTTACCTTTTTAAAGCTCCTCGGCTCTCGCGAAACGGCTGGGATTCTTTGTCTTCGACTGCTTAAGAACTCATCAATTATGGTCCACGGGGCAAGAGAACTCCGTGAAGGAGAACCAGGTGCGATTTGGATTGACAGCGATTCAAGCAAGGCCGGGCGGTGATGCGCCCAGCAACGACGTGGATCGGTCAGCGCCTAGCTCTCAGTAGTGAGAGCTAGGCCCAGCATTGAGCACAGTCCATTAACTTGACGGTCTCCTTCGAGTGAGCACGTTCGCAAGTCTCAACAGCCACTACCTACAAGGAGCAATTATTTCCATACTCAATGCTGCATCGACAATCCCCAGGATTTCCGACAAGGCGGCTTACGAGGCGAATAGCGCGGCAATCGATCGGATCGTCGCGACGGAAAAGTATCATCACCTCGTGGCGTGGGGAAAGTGGCTGGGCTTCACGCCCGAAACTATTAGAAGCATGGTCGAAACGGCCGGAAGAGATGACGCGCCGCCAGATGCGATTCAGAAGATTGGCCGCCGCTGGCTACGACTTGAGGACATTCAAAATGAATCGAATCGGAATCGCGTAAACGATCTGGCACAGCGTTCGAAACGTGCCCCTGAGCAATGGATGGCGCCCTGGAATCGGTTCAATCGACTTGAGGACTAATCGCGGTCACGGAGAGAAATAGTCACCGACATCTCGGAGTCGGAGAACGGACGCGTGAACGCGTCAGACGCCTTCCAGCAGTTGAGCCAGAGTCAGCCCCAGACTACTGGCGATGGCGTTAATGTTTTCCAGCGAAACATTCCGTTCGCCTCGTTCAATGCCGCCGATGTACGTGCGGTCGAGCTCACAGGCGGCCCCCAAACTCTCCTGAGAATATCCCTGTGCTTTCCGCAACGCGCGGACTCGTTGCCCAAATCGCTTCAGTAGCTTGGCTCGTTGATCCATACGAGCCATTTGAATATTGACAACGTCGATCGCTCTACGGACTATAAGTAGCGTTTTAAGCTACTTATAGTCATCTCGCCGCCGCCAGTTTGGTCGAGACGTCTCGGACCATTCGGGTTCGGTTTCAAGTTCCCGGCCCAATTCACCCCCTTAGAACGAGGATTGCCAATTGCTCTATCGATCACTTTTCAGTTTCGCTGCGGTCATGGTGGTGTTGACGGCGGGATGTGGGGCTTCCTCCGACCCGGTGCGACCGCCCCAGACTACATCTCCCAGCCAGCCCCAATCAGACTCCCCGTCGGCGTTGCACCCCATCACCGAGGCGCCAAACCCCGACTCCGTCGAGACTGCCCAGTTGACGGCGCTGCAGCAATTTATCCAACGCGATGAGTTCTGCCGCGATGTTCTGTCCAGTCAGTCTTTAGCCGACTTTCTGGTTGAGACCCTTTCCGCGACGAGAGACACCCGCATCTCCCGCCCGGACCTCGGGTATGTCGTGTATCGAGACACGATGTTTACGTACGAGTTTCTCGATGAGCAGCTATTTGCCATTCGCTATATTTTGCCGCGGACGCGCGACAGTGCGGAAAAATCGATGGTCCCCTATCAGCAGGCGTTTGGCCTCCCGACCAACACGATCATGCCACAGGACTTGAAGGACGCCCAAGCGTCAACATTTCTGAGTTGGGATTTGCCTGAGCACAATTTGCGCGTCAAGTTCGCCTATCTTCCCCCCAGTTTTGTCGAGTCCGACGTCAATCTCTTCGGACAATTCGTCAACGTGAAAATTGCAGACGAATTGGGGGCCCGTCTCTCAAAGGCGCCGCCAGCCAGTGAGCCCATGGAAAAGAACTAGAACTCCGGCAGCAATCTGTCTGTCGCAAATCGTGCCATTGAGGAGCAGGTCGCCGACCATGAAGCGGGACAAATTACCGCAACCGTCAATCGCTGCTGCGCCAAGCAGATTGGGATGAGGAAATTCCCGTACAGATCCTCAAGACGATTCACTCAGCCCGAAACAATCGCTTTTCTCTCCAATGGACTCTGGAGGCGCTAAGGTACCGGGAAGCTCTGGCTTACACGCGCTGCGCTCCTCGGTACTGGTCGTACAAAAGGTTCATCCCAGCGCACGGCGCTGATATGTAAGTCGAGAATCCCCCAGCCATTAAGGAGTTTATGCCATGAAGATGTGTTACAGGACACTTTGCTCGATTCTGATTCTGAGCCTGCTAAGCGGGGGTCTCGTCGGCACTTTGACCGCCCAGTTGCAGGCCCCTCAGTCCAAGGCGTCGTCAGCCGCGACGGAGATGACACGGAACACTTGTCGGTCGCTAAGAATGGCTGACGCGCTTGCCGTTCGGTTGGATACGTCAAAGCCGCTCGCAGCCATGTTAATCGCCGATATTGGAAAACTCGCAGCGCAGTCGGGTGATCTGGACGCGGTCAAACGGGTTTTACAGTTTTTGGAAAAAAATCAGGACAACCCTTTGACGATGATTGCCAAAGCCCAAGTTTCCGCAGCTTTAGCAGTGGCGCTGACCTCTCAGGATCGCGTCGAGGCCGCAGAACAAATCGTTCGCGAGATCCCGGTTATCCAATCTAACGAGCGTTGTACGGCCTATTCGGAAATGGCCAGGCTACGAGCGGCCAAGGCGGATCTAGCAGCGGCGAGTCGCTTCTGGAAGCTGGCGGAGGAATCGATCGTCCGCGAGAAGGACGCCCAACTGCGTTCGGACGCGGCCAAGGTCCTGATTCGCAGCTTGGTCCAAGCTGGACGAATCGATGACGCCAAGAAACGGGCGGCAGCCCTGGAGGCCCGGCACGGTGACCAAAGTGGCTGGGAACCGGTGGCCGAACACTTCGCGCTGGAAAGCGACACCGATACTGCCGAGACGATCATCAAATCCAAACTAAAAGGAGCGAACGGCGAACTGTATCAGCTGATTGCAGCAGTCGCTCGCCGAGGCCGATTTGTCGAAGGGCGAGCGGCGCTGCAGGAAATGGATGATCCGGCCCTAGCGGCCACCGCCTGTCATCTCCTCGCGGTCGCTTTGGCCCGGCGGGGAAGCAAGGATCTGGCCGCGATGCAGTTGAAAGAATCCTGGTCGTTCATGGACCAGGCGAAGCTGAACAACGAACAGTCCGGTCGAATTCTGTTAAGTTCGATCGACCCCACCGCGATCCTGATTGGAGTGCCGGAGACGTTGGTCGTCTGCCAGGAATTTGAAAAGCGTTACTCGCCAAACCTGGCCGCTGATGCCTACCGGCGTTTGGCAACTCATTGTTCTGCAACAGCCAGGCAGGATCAAACTCGTTATCTGGAAATTGCAGAACAACTCGCTCGCAAAGTGGTTGATCCAGTAGACCAGACCACGCGCATCCAGGAAATCTTTCGCACGCGGAGCATGCTGTTGGGAGAAGACGAGGCTCTTCAAGCGGCTGTGAAAATCAGCGGCGACCTGAACCGAGCCTATGCCCTGCTCGGCGTTGCACAAGGCCGCTTGTCGCCGGACAAGAAGTGAATCGTGTAACACTGTATTGCTGCAATTTTCGGTCGGCAAAGCGACTGTTTAGGACCGCTCCTTTTTCCACTTTGGAATGAGGAGCGGTCTTTTTGTTTGTGAGATCAGATGAGTCCTGAGGCTGTGCGGCAGCTTGATGTTTCGTCTAATCACCTTCGATCACTCGGGACGGGTTCAGACCGCACCCACAACAAATTCCTGTACCCCTGCGTTTCACCACGTCTCGTCATGTCTGGAGACCAATTCATGTCACACATTGTCACCATTCAAACCCAAGTGCGCGATCCTGAATCAATTTCTCACGCGTGCCGCAGGTTGCATCTGCCGGAGCCTGAGTTCGCCACCGTCACTCTCTTCTCGACGACGGCCACCGGTTGGGCCGTCCAATTACCGGAGTGGACTTACCCTGTTGTGTGCGACGTCGAACAAGGACAACTGCAGTACGACAATTTTGGCGGCCGCTGGGGCGCGCAGCACCACCTCGATCGATTCCTTCAAGTCTACGCCGTCGAACGGGCCAAACTGGAAGCCCGTAAGCAAGGCTATTCCGCCACCGAGCAGGCCCTCGCCGATGGATCCATCAAAGTCACCATTGAAGTCGGAGCTTAATCATGCCCTGCGTCGAAATCACCATCAGCCCCACCGGACAAACCCATGTGCAAACGAATGGATTTAGCGGGGCATCGTGCCGCGTGGGGAGCGAGTTCATCGAACGGGCCTTAGGCACAACGGTTCACGAACAGCGCACGCCTGAGTTTTATCAGGTCCCAGTCCAATCTGAGGCAACCCAGACTGAACCCTGCTGAATCGATTCGCCACTACTAGAAGCCTTCACGGCGGCCTTGGGAATTACGGATGCGAGCGATCCTCACAACCTACGGGGCCTCTTGAAAACCACTCGTGACGGGTGGTGTTTACATTCTTTGACCCTCTAAAAATTAGGAAGCACTTTCATGAAAACGTTATCAGCGCAGCTGTGCGAATTCGTCTGTGCCGCTTTCAGCGGACTTTACATTCAGACCTTTGAACCCGATGAAGCCCTGCGCGAAATCGGCGAACTGTGTCGTGAGCAAAACTGGCAACTTGCCGTCTGGGATGTGGACCGCGGCCTGACATTGGGGACAGGCACCGGCGCTCCAGCGCCCCAGACTAGGGATCCTTTGGCCGCCATTCGCTCGCTGGCGGGAATGGGGAGCTCGATGTCCGCCTCGCTGCTCGTCTTGCGCAATTTCCATCGCTTTCTCGGCAGTGCAGAAATCATTCAGACCCTGGAGCACCAGCTGGCGCAGGGCAAGGTTCAACGTACTTTCGTGGTGATCCTCGCCCCCGTGATTCAGCTGCCCGTGGAGTTAGAGCGGCTATTCGTGGTCCTGCCGCACGAACTTCCGGATCGGGATCAACTGCTCGGGCTGGCGACATCCATTGCCCTGGGGGCCGAAGAACTCCCCTCTGGACCGGAACTGGAACAGGTGTTGGATGCGGCGGCCGGTCTGACCCGTTATGAAGCAGAAGGGGCGTTCTCCCTCAGCCTGGTCCGGCACGGGAAATTGGAATCCAGTGCGCTGTGGGAACTCAAAACTCAGTCGCTCCTGAAAAGCGGCTTGCTGTCACTGTATCGCGGGACAAATGCCTTTGGAGATCTCGGTGGCCTCGACTCACTCAAAGCCTTTTGCCTCCGTTCCTTGAGGTCCCGCAACCGGCAGCGTCCGGACTTAAGACCGAAGGGAATGCTCCTGTTGGGGCTGCCGGGAAGCGGCAAAAGTGCGTTCTGCAAAGCCTTGGGAAATGAAACGGGACGTCCGACGTTGATCCTGGACGTCGGCGCCTTGTTGGGTTCGCTCGTCGGTCAATCCGAGGAGCGAACCCGTCAGGCCTTGCGGATTGCCGATGCCATGGCGCCCTGCATTCTGATGATTGATGAAGTGGAGAAAGCCCTCTCGGGTGTCAGCGGGTCCGGACAGAACGATAGCGGAGTGTCCGCCCGCATGTTCGGCAGTTTGCTGAGTTGGCTCAACGACCACGAATCCGATGTGTTCGTGGTTTGCACGGCCAATGATGTTTCGAAGTTGCCACCCGAATTCTGCAGGGCCGAACGGTTTGACGGGTTGTTCTTCCTCGACTTACCCGTGGCCGAGCAGAAGCAACAGATCTGGCAGATGTATGCTGCCCACTTTGGGCTTGATCTGAACCAACGGCTGCCGGACGACGCGCAATGGACGGGAGCGGAGATTCGGGCCTGTTGCCGGTTATCAGCGTTGCTCGATGTCCCCTTGGCGCAAGCCGGCTTACAAGTCGTGCCGGTCGCCGTCACGGCTGCGGAATCGGTAGAACGGTTGCGGACTTGGGCCGCTGGCCGTTGCCTGAGTGCCGATCGCGTCGGCCTGTATACCCGGAAAGCCGACAGCCGCACGCGACGACGCATGCAGCCTGACTCGTCGGCCAATAATTAAAGATTCTTTCGCTCGTTTTCATTCCCGCACCACTGCGACCGCCACCCGGAGGTTTTCCTCCGGACGGCGGTCGCCTCTTTATGGAGAGGTCCCCTACACCATGCCACTGTCTGACGGCGACAAAGCCAATTTCGAAACCCTCCGCCAAGCCTTTCAAAACGGTGATGTGGCCCTGTTGGAATGCCAACTCGTCAGTACCGGTGCGTTGACCGCAGTGATCTGCGCCGTCAATCGCGAAGCCAGCGAGAGTCTGGCCTTCGTTCCGATCGCCCAATTGTTTGCCGGTGATCCTTACACGCTGCTCAATCCCCCGCACCCCGGTCATCCCAGATTCGCCGCCCTTGGTGACGTCTCGTCTCAGTAAGCCTGTACCTCGACCTGTTCTCAATCGTTCGTCGGTTCACTATTCCAGGAGCGACTCGCCATGACCACCGTTCTCGAATCCGCTTCCACCTCCAACTCCACCTATTCCCGATCAGGACAGCGGCTGCAGCAACGGATGGCTGCAGCGCGGTTGTCATTTACTTGGC
>JAQGHS010000250.1 GCA_028291605.1 Planctomycetaceae bacterium
ACGGCTTTTATTAAGGTGCTTTACGGCTACTCATTGGCAGATGTGGCGCGGATGGCAGGGATCACTCCGCTGTCCAACTTTCTCGCCATTCAGAAGACAAACCAGTCTCCGGTACGTGTGGGGAACACGTGAGGCGCGGATGCAAACACATCGCGGTTCAATCCGTTGGCGAAGTGGCGAGTCGATAAACCAGGGAGAAGTTCAATGAAAGCGAGCAACGCGCAGTGGAAGGGCCAACTGGGCAGTCAGATTCCGAATCAGCTGGGTGCCGAACTCGACGTGTTCGAACACGAAATTGCCCTCAAGCAGCAAGGAAAGATCGAGGATCGGGTTTTCGCCGAGACAAGGCTTCGCCGGGGTGCTTACGGGCAACGGTATGACAACGGGCAGCGGGCTGACGGCAAAGCGACACGCACTCTCAACTATCCATCGACGAACACAAAAGGTCCAGGTACCTTGTGGGACGCTCCCGGGATGCAACGCATCAAGATTCCTTTCGGAGGTCTCAATGCAAGTCGGCTGGAGATGCTGGCCGATCTGTGCGAGGAGTACTCGGACGGTATCGCTCACGTCACTACGCGACAGGACTTCCAGCTTCACTACATTCACATAGAAGACACACCGACCATCATGCGTCGACTCGCATCTGTGGGAATCACTACGCGTGAAGCCTGCGGAAATTCCGTACGTAACGTAACAGCTTGCCCTATCGCGGGTGTGTGCCGCGAGCAGTCTTTCGACGTGACGCCGTATGCCAGGGCTATCGCATATTTCATGCTGGGGCATCCCGACGCACAGGCGTTCGGCAGAAAGTTCAAGATCGCGTTTTCGGGCTGCAAAGAAAACGCATGTGGCTTGGTGCGTCTGCACGACTTTGGAGCGATAGCGGTCACCCGGAAGACGGGCGGTGAGACGCGGCGTGGATTCGAGCTGTGGGTTGGCGGCGGTCTTGGTCCAGTACCACAGCAGGCTAAGCTGTACGACGAATTTGTCCCAGAGGAAGAGATTCTGCCCGTTGCGCAGGCGATTGGCCGTGTCTTCGCCCAATTGGGAGAAAAGAAAAACCGCAACACTGCGCGCCTTAAGTTCCTGGTGAGCAAGTTGGGAATTGTCGAGTTTAAACGGCTGGTGCAGGCTGAACGCGAGATCCTTCAGCACGATCCGCGATGGACGGCGTATCTGAAAGACATCCCCACGTCCGCAGAGCTGCCTCTGAAGTCGCCTGCTCTGCTTCAGATCGAACCCGTTTTCCCGCACGGCTTCGAGCGTTGGCGAGCAACAAACGTCTACACGCAGCTTCAGCCTGGTTACGCTACCGTCACCATCGCGTTGCCGTTGGGCGACATCACAGCCTCCCAGTTGCGATTGGTTGCCGACCTTTCCCGCAGATATGTGCGGGAAACTATTCGCAGTACGGTTGAACAGAATCTGGTCTTGCGTTGGGTAAGCGAAGCGGATCTTCCGGCGCTCTTTACCGATCTCGAACGCGGGCATCTGGCGTCGCCTGTTGCAGGCACCGTGGTTGACGTCGCTTCTTGCCCGGGCACGGACACGTGCAAGCTTGGTATCGCATCTTCTCGTGGTCTGGCAGGGGAGCTACGGGTGCGGCTGGCCGAGAAAGGCGCCGAATTAGACGAATCGATTCGAGGTCTACGGATCAAGATCAGTGGCTGCTTCAATTCCTGCGGCCAGCACCATGTTGCGGACCTCGGATTCTACGGGGTGAGCCGTAACAAAAACGGATATACTGTGCCCCATTTTCAAGTTGTTTTGGGCGGGGAGTGGACCAACAACGCCGGCGCTTACGGTCTGGCGATTGGAGCCGTTCCGTCTAAACGCATTCCTGAAACCGTGGACCGTATAACGGGACGCTATGTAGCGGAACGGGCGCCCAGCGAAACGTTCCAGGCGTTCATCAAGCGCATCGGCAAAACTGAATGCAAGAAAATGATCGAGGAGTTCACTGCTGTTCCCCGTCACGATGAGGATCCTTCGTTTTATAGCGATTGGGGTGATCCGCGAGAATTTACCCTCGGTGACATTGGTGTGGGCGAATGCGCGGGCGAAGTAATCGCTCCCATCGATTTCGAGCTTGTTGCCTGCGAGCGTGAAGTGTTCGAAGCGCAATTGAAACTGGAGAGCGGAGACATCCCGCAGGCCGCTGCCATGGCGTACGAATCCATGCTGCATGGAGCTTTGGCTCTTCTGAGAGTCAAGCACCTTCCTGTAGAATCGGGGGCAGACAATATCGTCGAGGGATTCCGCAAACACTTCTTCGATACAGAGTTGTTCTTCGATCCCTTCGTTCGCGGTAAGTTCGCCCAGGATCTTTTCAAAGCCCATGAAAACGCAGGTCAGCCGCGCACACTCGAGACCACCCATCAGCTGATCGAAGAGGCGCAGCTGTTCATCGAGGCTTGTTTCAGTTGCTACGCCCGCATATCCGCCGCGCCCGTGATGGCTCCCGCATGATCGACCCCAACACAGTTCAGCATGTCAACGTCAAGGTTTTTCTTAAAGAGCCGCAGGCATTGAATCTGGCGGATGTGGTTCCTATATTTCACCGATGGATCCGCGAGGGCTTCCTTCAGGAGATGTTGGTGGATGTGGCGGATTACCGCCACGTCGAGGCCGGTCCGGGCGTGTTGCTAATCGGCCATGAGGCGAATTACAGCCTGGATAATCGCGAGAATCGTTTGGGCTTGCTCTATAACCGTAAAGCTTCTTTGGACGGCACCTTTCAGGAACGTCTGAGTCAGGCTTATCGTGCAGCGATAGCAGCCTGTGACCGGCTTGAACAAGAAGACATATTTCGCGGAATCCTCAAATTCGATCGAGATACGCTCGACGTGTTTGTCAACGACCGATTATTAGCGCCCAATACCGAAGAGTCGTGGCAGGGATTGCGAGGGGAACTGGAGGCATTCTTTCAGGGGTTTGCGATCGAGCGTCAGGGAGAACCCCGGGACTTGTTCCGGGTTGCCGTGACCAGGCGATAGCGATCCCGGAATTCCCGGCTCCAACGCTTATGCGCGGGGAGCGACCGCTGGTGCGAGGTGCGGTTCAGGTGCCGGACAGGTTTCATTCACTCTGCGACCTGACCGGGGCTGTACAACGTGCCCTTCAACAGAAGAAACTCATCGCCCCTCCGCTACGGATGCCACCCGTTCCGACGTGGCGCCAGCTTCAACCGCCGACCGAAGCCAGATCGTCTCGACATGCGGAAGCAAGAACGTCAAAGCCGCCGTTTGGAGGAGCGCTACACCGAAGTGGCGAAACTGTATCAGGAAGGGCACTCGCAAACGCAATCAGTCGAATCGCGGGACTGCAGCGTAAAACGCTTCGTCGACGCCGACGGCCCTCACGGATGGAAGCGCCGCGCACTCTCGCATTGATCCCGGCCATCACATCACTCTTTCGGGTATCGAAAAAGATCAGTCTGCCGTGACGCAAGCGTTCTCGTCTCCATGGAGCAGCGGACAAGTCGAAGGACAAGTACACCGGTTGAAGCTCATCAAGAGGCAGATGTACGGTCGTGCCGCTCTCACACTGCTCCGAAGCCGGCTACTGCCGTTTCCACTTCGAGAGTACCAGCGAGCGCCATGAGCGCCATCAGATTTGCGGAAGAGCCTTCGCACGGAAGGTGTGGCAGACGAGCTTCGTTTGGACGCAGACCGCGCCGACCCGCCGCTGAGGCATAATATCGACGTTCGCCGGCGCAAGTTTTTCGAGCTGCCGTGCCGCGCGTGGAAATACCCGCCATCGCGTAGTTAGAAAATGAACCTGTCCAGCCCCCCTTGAAGAACTCAGCAACAAAACGCCGCGGCAACATCGCCGCGACCCAATCCATATCGGTGTTGCAACTCCTTGAAGGCGCGTGGCCCTCGACGCCGCACCGCGGTAATATGGGTTCGTTCAGACATACGGTCAACCGAAACCGCTGCTTTTCCGCGAATGTCATGCGTTCTGTACTTTGGTATTGCGCCTCAGTTCGTAACAGCTTCCATAGAAATCGACGAAAATGGGAGTGACTGCGAGTCCAGATAAGCCCGGAACTCCTTTTCGGCTTCTAACCAGTCTACCTCTGGAGACCCAACAGGGCAGCCTCTTATCTCCCAACACCGATAGGCCCGTGTCGCAATCGCATCGTGTTTGTTAACCGAACCTGATTCCATAAAATATTCCTTTCATTTTTGAAAGACCCTTCGAATGTAATTGCCAGTGACTGATAATCAACTGTTGAAGAGCACCCGTCATGCCAAACCAGCATGGTTGAATATAGAAAGGCAAGCGAGCCACGTGCGCACAAGCTAAACGTGTATAACGGCTAGTTTTCACGGCGGTGTTTCGAAGTGTTGGTGGGACAGCGCAAGCCCTGGCCTTTGACCCAAACTACGACGAGTTGGCCGAAGAGGCACTACATTGGGCAGTGGGGCACAATTCAACGACGAGAACAACGCACTCTAGTGATCTTGCAAGGGAGCTGTTCAATATCTTATTTTGTGCGTGAGCGATTCGTCTGAGAGTCGCGCAACTCGTTTTGCACACCTTTCAGGCTGATCCTGGAGTGGCAGTTCGAGTTGCAACAATCGATAGCCGGCCGGCCTCGTGACAGCGAGGGGCGGAATTTTTCGATTGCTGCCAGGGGCTGTCTCAGAAACCGCGTATGCCGATGTCATCGAACTGGGTCTTGAACTCAATGGTCGGCGATGACGAAAATTTCCGCTGGGCAGTTACGCGCTGAAATCATCCATCTCGATGCTTCGCCGGCAGGACTACTGAGAACATCATTCCCTTACCGGAACCGCGTTGCGCCACAATCGTTCCGCCCATCTGCGTGATGATCTGATGGGCTACCGGGAGCCCGAGTCCGGTGCCGTGTTCCTTGGTCGTGAAAAAAGGGTCGAACAGCCGGTCGATATGGGCGGGAGGCACCCCATCACCCCGATCAGTCACCCGAAGCACGATCTTGCCGTCTTCAGCTTCCGCCGATAGAATGACAGTCGCGCCATTCGGACTGGCTTCAATCGCGTTTATCATCAGATTCAACAATACCTGTTCCAGCTGCTCGGGATCACCTTCCAGTCGCGGCAGGTTGCGCTCCGTCTGCTTTTCACAATGGACCATTTTGCCGCGGATTCCATGATTCGCCAACGCCAGAACGCTATCGAGCACCGTATCGAGATCAATCGTTTCAAAGTGGGGTGCCGGGGGACGCGCGAATTCGAGGAAATTCGTTAGTAAACCGTTCAATCGGTGGCATTCGTTCGTGATTATCTCGATGCATCTTGCGTGCTTCAGGTCCAGCTTTTCATTGCGCCGCAAGATAGAGGCCGCACCAGAAATGCTCGCCAGCGGATTTCGAATCTCATGTGCCAATCCTGCGGACAGCTGGCCTAAAGCTGAAAGCCTCTCGATGCGCTTCATCCCTTCGAAGTTCGCCTGCACTTTCTCGTACACCGAGCTGAGCTTTGCGTTTGTTTCCTGAAAGTGGCGTCTCCGCGTGCGCTCCCGGTCAAAGACGATGCCCACAAGCAGACTCAGGCAAACCAGCGCTGTCGAGGTGACCATAAAGCTGCCGACACTTGCGGCGCCTTGCACAGTGGATATGGCTATCGAGCACAGAACGGCCGTAGCCAGACCACCGCGCCAACCCTCGCGCAGTGCAGATAGCGCAACGGGCAAGGCCAAGAAGGGTGTGGCAGCTCCGTTACTGAGCCAATCGAGCGTTATTACCACGAGTAGGACGACGACATTTATCGTTCGCGACAGCCCCCGACCACCTCGAAGTCGAGTCCATCGATCGACAATGAAATCGCCAGTCATCTTGGAACGTTCAGATGTCATCAACAAGAGTACCTTGAGATATTCTGATCGCCGTTTGCTTCTGCGACCTTCGGCCAGCGCCGCTGGCGACTTGAGTGAAGCCAAGGCGGCAGATGCTCGTACTCCGGATATTAAGCGGCGCGAATGGAATCACGGAATGTTTGCGAGTCCGGCCGGTTCCGACGTTGAACATTCTGGCCAACGCGATGTCCACGCCAGCGTGCGGCTCGATCGACCATGGTCAGGATCCCGGCCCCCTTTTCCAGTATCAAAACAGGATGGGCTCGCCTGAGATTGGCAGTAATCTGGCAAACCTTATCGACACCGCCTTCGGACCGTTCAAGTCCAGAAGTTGCAGCGAGATGTCGTCCACCTGCATTGTGTAGTGGTCGCGAACCCAACTATTCTTTCCGCGGCGTTGCGAAGTTCATCGGTGAAGCCGATCCCCGTACACGGACGGCGGTGCTCACTGGTAATTGGTTTACCGGAAATATGGGTGTCATCATCCAGAAGATCAGCAGTCACACCGCCACGTCGACTTACAACGGAGCCGCCTCTATTACAACGGAGGCGCCGCTAAACGTTGCATCGAATATGCATTCACATCCTGTTTCCAGTGGCTGCTGGCCCAAAGGGCGCAGCACTGCGCCGTTAGGGGCACTTACAGTTGCGCGGGCGATGCGGGAGCAAATACCGGAAAGCAAATTCGCAACGTTTGTCGCACAAGGCCTGCTAAATGTAACTGGTCTCCGAATTGCAAAACAGCAATGTCGTGTAGAGCAACTGACTGGAGCGGTTCGTCGGCCTGCGCCAGCGGGACATGAATTCAAGCACTCCGAGCTCGCGTCGATCGCATAAGCGGGTGGCGACTCAAAGCGAAACGCCCACCGAGGGAGTTTCGGGTGCGATCGAATTACGGGGAAAGATGAACTATGCAAATAGCGTGGCCCGTTCTCGTTCCTGTAGAGCGCTCGGTCGAGCCAGACGGGCCTGTCGAGCATGCGGTGCATATCGCTGGAAGAACGGACGGCGCTTCGACGCCCGTGTATGTAGTCGGCCCGCATTGGCACCAAAGCACCAGGTGGTCCCTAAACACGTTGACTCGACCATGCGATATCCACCGGCCGATTGTTCCCGGCAAGCCGGCTAAGACTATCGACCACTACGCGGAGTGCACCAATAGGAATTTATTGAAGATGAAAAGTGGCAATTGCCTGCCATGGTCACGATTCTGGAAGCGTCCCGTCACGGGAAAAATGATCGGACGCACCCGCTGCGCAGCAGGAGGATGCTGTGGACAATAACGCGCCCGAAAACGGCGAAATGGCCTTCGGACGCCCTGGCATTTCGCCGCGCTGGACTTCCAGCGCCAAAGAGGGCGTGGGAACTGCCTATTCAACTGTCAGCCGTATCTGGTTTACG
>JAQGHS010000269.1 GCA_028291605.1 Planctomycetaceae bacterium
GCCACGTCGCCGCGGAAAAATCTCGCATCCAGCGATTTCCCAGGCCACCTGGACGTCTTCGTCCGCGCGGCGGCAGAAACAATGCATCGCGGACCACATCCAATTCGGCGGCCGTATCGACCGAGGCCAGCAGGAATCCACAGGGCCCCAAATCGGCGCCCAGGCGAATCGTGGCATAGTCGTTGGACCGCGGCCGGATCAGGATCGGCATCCCGGCACGGCGGCCTGTCGCGCAGACCTCAGCCACCAGATCGGTCGCTGCGGCCCCGTGCTCCATATCGACGATCAGGTAGTCCACGTCTGCTCGCTGAGCAATCTCGACAATATCGGTCCAAAGATGGTCGGTAACTAACAGACCCGTCGTGAGCTCCCGGCTGTTGATCTTCTCTCGCAAACGTACGGCCGGGCCCATGAAGATTCCTTCGAACTGTCTATTGCTGGCGGGATCAGGATCGAGTGTCGTTCGAGGTGATAGGTGACAGTTGAGGTTCGAGAGCGCAAACCCATCTGCAGATGCTCAGAGTACCAATCGGCTAGTCCGCCGGTAAAGTGAAGTGCCGAGAATGGCGGCAGAAGTGCAATCCGCGAACTTCCACGATATGCTCTGCTAGTCCGAAGTAGCCGCTCAATCGAAAAGTGAAGTAGACCAAATCTGTGATCGCTTTTTCTCCTACATTGAGGAGCAGGTTATGACTGTCGGGATTGGGATGATTGGCAGCGGATTCATGGGTTTGACCTACTCTGAGGCCATTTCCAAGCACGTCCGCGGAGCAAAGCTGGTGGGCGTCGCCGGAGGCAAACGTGCTGGCGAGTTGGCTGGCGAATACGGTGTCTGGGCTGCTCCGTCGATCGAAGCCCTTCTGGCTCGCGACGATATTCAGGCAGTCGTCCTCGCGACTCCCGATCAGGACCGCCGCGATTTGACCGTCGCTGCTGCTGCCGCCGGGAAACACGTCCTCGCCGAAAAGCCCATGGCTCCGACGATCGCCGATTGCGATGTCATGATTGCCGCATGCGAAAAGGCGGGCGTCAACCTGGCCGTCGTGAAGACCGAACGCTATCGCAAACTGACCAAACGCTGCAAGCAGATTATTGATGAGGGTGGAATCGGCCCCGTCCGGATGCTCCGCACGGTTTCCGCCTTCCCGATCACCTTGTCTCGTGAATTGTTTGCCTCCCGCCCCTGGATGTCGGATCCCGCTGGCGGAGGACTGTTCATGGGAATGGCCACGCACAACACCGATTTCTTACGCTGGTTGACCGGGGCCAATGCCGTGAAGGTATTCGCCCAGGTGACAACCTTCAGCGACCTGCCGTCAACCGCACAAAGCGTCATGGCCCAGATCGTCTTCGACAACGGCGTCATGGCCCATATGTGGATCACGACCGAATTGCCGCCACCGAGCATTCCCTCGAGCGAAGTCCGTTTTCAAATCGTCGGCCGCGATGCCATGCTCGATCTGGAAAACTTCGAATTCCTGGATCTCGGCAAGGGAGACAAGTGGGAACGGATCGAAACCCCCGAGCGTTTCGACTATCTCAAGGAACCCAAGTCCCCGATTCGGCTCTATCCACACATTGGAGTCGTCCAGGAATTCGTCGACAGCATCCTCGAAAAGCGAGCTCCCAAAGTGGGTGGTGCCGAGGGACGTGCTGCCGTCGAAATCTGCGAAGCGTGCCTGATTTCCGCCCGGACAGGTCAAGCGGTTGATTTGCCATTGCGAGCAGCGAAATAGCAAGTAATTTACGCGTCCACTTTGTCCCGACCTAATCAGCCGGTACGCGCTAGCGTCCGGTTCGGCTGTTCAATCAAGTCGATGGTTGCTCCGAACCGTGGGCTAGCGCCCAGCGGCTGATAGATAACAGCAAATCCGAGTCACGGAGACCCACCCCATCGTGGCCAATACCTCGCAGGACTCCGAGCACCCGCTGACAGTCGCCGAGCAAAATCGCAACGTCCTGGTGTTTGCCGCCTGCACCTGCCTGCAATATCTGGCAGCGCCAGTCCTGTACGTGGGAATGACACAGGCGACGCTGTGTTCCAAGCTGGGTGCCTCACCCGATGTCGCCAATCTGCCCGAGACAGCCTTTTTCGTAATGACAGTCATGCCAGTCTTCCTGGCGTGGTTGTTTCCCGGAGTCGGCTATCTGAAACGGATCATGTCCGTGTGTTATTGTGCTGCGGGCCTGGCACTCGTCCTGGTCTGCGCCGCACTGATCTGGGATGTCTCCGACAGGATGAAGATTGCCTGCGTGATCATTCAAGGAGCAGTCAGCGGGGCAGCCATGCCAACCGCCATCGCCTTGCTATGGGAAGCCATGGGGCGCGGAGTCGCCGAGTCTCGCCGTGGTCTGGCTCTAGGATTGGCGTTCGGATTGGGACCATTTCTCGCGTTTGGCGCTTCGCTGGCCTCTCAGGAATTGCTGAGTGGCAAGCTCTGGGGGTTGTTGCCAGAACAACTGGAATATCCCCGGGAATTCGTGGCGTTGTTTGGCAGCGCCGGTCCGATGATGTTAGTGGCGGCACTCTTGTCGACCATTGTCGTCATCCCACCCGTCCGCGAATCGGACGCGGATTCGACGCGCGAACCGTTGTGGTCCGGGCTCTTCGATTTTTTAACCACCCCGTTGCTGGCCAAAGCCACGATCGTCACGATTCTCCTCTATGTCGGCAACACGATCGCCGCCAACATGAACTTGTATACTAAGTATGCACTGGGAGCCGACCCGGAACAATACGTGGGCTACCAACTCGCCTTGCGTTTCTTCTGCAAGGGGGTGGCAGGCCTCCTGCTGGGATGGATTCTGGTGAAATCGAATCCGCGAGCGGGCATCCTGATCACGGGGCTGATCTTTGTGGGGTCCCAGGTGTGGGCGTTATGCGTCCCGGGAATCTGGTACCTGTTTGCGTTTGGTCTGTTTGGTGCCGGCGAATTAGTCGGCGTCTATGCTCCGAACTATATCCTGTCTGCATCGTCGCCTCGGCGATTGCGGCAGAATATGGCCTACGTCACGATGATGATGATGCCGGCCGGTCCGGCGGGCTATCTGTTTGGAGCGATTGCCAAAAGCTATCCGGATAATCCGGCCTTCGGTTTCCGACTCAGCTTTTACCTGTGTGGCGGAATTCTCATTCTTGGTTTGATCCTCGGAATCACGTTGCTTCCCAAGCGGCCGATTCCTGAGGAAGTTACGGAATAAATGACATGGTTGCTCATCACGTCGTGGTGATTGGTGTCGGCTCAATCGGCGAACGACATACGCGTTGCTTTCAGGCCACCGGTCGCGCTGCCGTCTCCATTGTCGAATTCAAAACGACACTGGCCGAGGAAATATCGCGCCGCTATGGAGTCCCCGCGCATGCGGACCTGGACGCCGCGCTCGCGCACCGTCCCACGATCGCCGTAGTCGCAACGCCCGCTCCGCTGCATGTCGCGCAAGCCACCAAACTAGTTGAGGCCGGGGTCCACGTGTTGATCGAAAAACCACTTTCAACTTCGATCGATGGCGTGGAGCGATTGAGGACACTCGCGGCAGAACGTGGCACGAAAGTCGGAGTCGCGTATGTTCTGCGTTCTTACCCCGTGCTGGCGTCCATGAGGCAGGCCTTGCAATCCGGACGTTTTGGAACTCCGCGTCAAATCACGATGCTCTGCGGCCAACATTTTCCGACGTACCGTCCCGCCTATCGCGAGATCTACTACGCCAACCGCGCCGCAGGAGGTGGAGCAATCCAAGACGCCCTTACCCATATGATCAACCTTGGCGAATGGCTGGTCGGGCCGGTCGACCGACTTGTCGCCGATGCTGATCACCTCGTGTTGCCCGGAGTCGAAGTGGAGGACACCGTCCATCTGGTCACGCGGCAGGGATCGGTGATGGGCAGTTATGCGCTCAATCAACACCAGGCCCCCAACGAAACCATCATCAGTGTGAATTGCGATCAAGGAACTGTCCGTTGCGAACTCCACAACAATCGGTGGCTGTGGATGACCAAGCCCGGTGACGCGTGGCAGGAAGAACCTTTCGGTACCGCCGAACGCGATACGGCATTCATCACTCAAGCCAATCAGTTTCTCGACGCCGTGGAAGGGAAAGGTCCGATTCTCTGCCCGCTGGAGGAGGGGATCCAAACGTTAAAAGTCAATCTGGCAACCTTGGCCAGCGTGGAAAACAAAGGCTGGCTGTCAATATAGATTCGTAAGATGGGCACTCCTGCCCGTCCCTCCTTCTTCGTTAGTCATAGTGAGTATTTTTATCTACACATACCGCTTACAGGCGATCTCACGACTCAAAATTCAAGACGGGCAAGAGTGCCCGTCCTACACGCGTTCCGTGAACGCCAACTCAGACAACTTCAACCGTTAAAAGCCATCATGAGCCAAACACCCAAACCTGAACCGACCGTTTCTCAACTATTCGACCTCACTGGCAAGCGTGCGTTGATCACAGGTTCGACCGGCTACCTCGGCAGCGCGATGTCGCGCGCGCTGGCCGAAGCCGGTGCGAGCGTCATCGCCACCAGCCGCGAACTCGAAAAGGCCCAGGCGGTAGCCGCGGCCTTACCCAGTCCACACGGAGCCAAACACATCGGCGCGGCACTGGACCAAATGACTCCAGACCTGCTGGATGAGCAGTTCGCCAGGATTGTCGATCAGGCCGGTCCGATTGATATCCTGATCAACAACGGCCATGCCGCCGAACCGGCCGATTGGACCAATATCACCGCCGAACAATTCAGCACTCAACTGACCAATTCAACTGGGTATTTCATACTGGCCCGGCTACTTCGAAATCACGCCGTCGAACGTAAAAGTCCAGCCAGCATCGTGATGTTGGGATCAATGTACGGAGTGGTGGGTTCCTACCCGGATGCCTATGAAGGCGTTTGCGCGGCGAGCTCGGTGGCCTATCATGCGTTGAAGGGTGGCATCGTCCACATGACGCGGCATCTCGGCGTTTATTGGGCCAAGGATCAAGTGCGAGTCAACTGCCTCAGCCCCGGGCCGTTTCCCCCTGAAAGAATTTCGCCGACGTTGGTCGCGCGTCTTAGTGCGAAAAGCCCGATGGGGCGCATGGGGATTCCTGCTGAGCTGAAGGGCTCGGTCGTCTTTTTGGCCAGTAACGCCAGCAGCTATATGACTGGGCAGAACCTGATTATTGATGGCGGATGGACGTCGTGGTGACCGCAGAGGGCTCTTCGTAGGCGAGCGTCCGGCGTAAGCCGGATGGTTGTTAGCGAGTTGCAAGTAACGACACATCGCCCATTCCCACGGACGATCAGGCGAGCCGGGCGGCGGAAGCCCCCGGATTCTTCGTCGTAGGATAGGCATCCTGCCTGTCTTTTGTCACCTCAAGTGACAAACCCGAAGTCCCATCATCCCACGATTGCCACTTCGATTGCCGTAGACTCTTGGTTCACCGCGTTGTCGCTGCGCGATTGACAGGCAGGATGCCTATCCTACGACGAAGAGACCCTTCGCTTCGCTCAGGTAGGTTGTGCCGCTGCCGTCCGTCGCGCCGCGCTGGCTCGCATCTGACCTTCAATGTCGATCCCAACCAGTTCGCTCCACGCGGCCATCAACTTCTTCCAGATCGGTCCTGGGCATCCATCGCCAATCGGCAAGCCATTGATCTTCGTTACTGGCATCAGGCAATAAGGCGTCGTGGCGGTAAAGGCTTCGTCTGCGTTGATTACGTTATGGACCTGAAAATCCTTCACGACGAACGGTATTCCCAACTTCTCTGCCAGCTCAATTACCGTTTGCCGGCTGATACCCGGCAGTGTATTGGTGAGAGTCGGGGAAACGATAGTCCCCTGCTCCACGATTAAGAAATTCGCTCCACCGGTTTCAGTCACATTGCCTGCCAAATCGAGCAACAATGCGGAAGCATCCGGATCAACCAATTGCGCTTCTTTGTCCGCCAAATAATAGTGCATCCGACTGCGATACTTCATCTTCGGATCGTAGCACTGCGGCGGCACGTGGCGAATGGATGGCGTGACGAGATGCGCCCCCGTGTCGAGCTTCGGCGCCCACAATTCAAATGGCATCGGGAAGGTATGAGCACATACGGTCGGGGTCAGACGAGCAGACCGTCCCGCTGATCCCGCATAGACCGGGAATTCTCCCGCCGTCACAAAATGAATGAGCCCCAATTCGTCCTCGGGATCAACGAGTTTCGCGTTATTCGCCACCAGTTCGCGAGACACGCTGGCCAGTTCGGCCTTCGTCATACCGATATCCATCCGCGTGTATTTGAGCGAACGAAACAGCCGATCCAGATGGTCGTCTAACCGATAGGGAGCGTGCCGAAACGTCCGCGTCATCTCGGTAACAGTCGCCCCCAGGACGATTCCCGCATCAAAAATTGCCAGGTGCGCCTGCGACGCCGGCACCAGTTGTCCCCGCAGATAGACGAGAGGTTCGGTCATTGTTATTCGGCTTCCAGTTCCTTCTTAAGTGGTCGATAACCATATTCATTGAGGACCGCAATAACACCTCGATCGCTGTTGCTGCGAGCGACTGCAGCGAGGGCATTGAGCGCCGAGTTCAGGGATTCTACGGCCTTTTCCAGTTCCGCCATTTGCGTTTCGGTGTCTCCCTTGGACTTCGCAATTCCCGCCCGGCGGACGGCCATCAGGCAACCCAGATATTCACCCGCAAATTCAAACCTGCGGGCCAGGTACAGGCTGAACTCGCGATTGCCTTCACGGGCGCGGGTGTTGACTCGATACATCTCATTCATTGCCGAAAAGTACAATTCCTGAGCTTTGCCCCACCATTCGGGAACAGGCTCACTGCTTTGGTAGTACTGCATGACCATGTTTTTGTGAGGAGCCCCGATAAAGAAATCGTTCTTGTCAATTAAGGCCGTCACCTGCTCGATCTCTTCGAATGCCTTCCATGTACGGCCGGCGCTCGCTTCTCCCAACGTCGGAGCTAGCATCATGGTCAATGCCTGTTGAGTATTCAGTTCCGATTGGAAGCTGGCGCGGCTGAGATAGTACGCATTAAAGTCCATCTCGCCGATCGTGCTGCAGTTCAGCTCGAACCCATTCCAGCCAGACTCTCGCAGTTCATCCACAAGACTCTTCAGGGCAGAACCGGACATCTGTGGCAGCACTCCGACTACCTCGTGAGCCAGAGGCAGAGACAAGGAACTGGCTACTCGCTCGGTAGGAACCCCTTTCATCAGGGAACGCTTCTCGGTCGCCGGTAGCAGATTCAGGTCCAGGGAATTCCGTGCCGCCACTCCAGGTGGCAACACCTTGTCGAGCAATGGAAAAAAGACGGGAAAGATTCCATTCACTTCAAACTTGACAGTATGACCATCCGCCACAAGTCCCAGGTCTTTCGTCGTCAGCAATCGCTTAAAGAATGCCAGAGAAGCGATCTTGCCCTTGAGCATCTTGACCTTCGCATCCACAACAGCGGGCGACGGACTGTCCAGGATTGTCGTCAGATTTTCAAACGTCTTAGATTTACCCAGTCTCGTCTGAGGATCCAATTCCTTCCACGCCGTTTCCGCCTGGTTGGCCCACCCGACTGGGGCCGGCAATGTCAACGAAATGAAATCCACGTTCGGATAGGTCTTCAGATAGGCCTGCAACTGGGCCTGAACCAGTTCCATGAGACGGGCGTCGTCAATCTTTTGCCCGGTTCCCGGAGATACTGTCAGTAGCTGCAAATCCTTCTCTTTGTCCCCTCCGGACAACACACTGGCAAATTCGCGAGGAAACTCCAGCGGCTCAATCCCGAGTCCGGGACTCATTCCCAGTTTGCGACAGGTCTCGATGATTCCGCGGGCTCGCAGTGTTGCCGCCGCGACCCGTTCACCATAAGTCTTCTTGTTAGTAAAATCCGGGTTCTCAAAGAACTTGGCACCGTGAAACGCAGTGCGTCCTCCCGTATCTCCATCGACCGGAAAACGCTCGCCCCGCCACACAACGCCGGTCTGTTTTTTTACCCCTTTAAACTCGAAATCGAGATACGGCTGGCTGGCGTCAAACCACAGGACCACTCGATTGAACTTCAGTTTCGCTAACTGTTTGAGAAGTTGTTCCTGGTCCGCCTGCCCCCAGGACTCTGGTCCGATCGGTGAGTTGCCAATGGTCCACCAAGTCCGTGACCGCAAGGTCGGCTCGAGCAGGATGTCGATGCCATCCAGTTTCAACTCGACCGGTTCGCCAGGATACATGTCGCCATACAAAGCATAGCGGATCCCAAAGTGGTGGCCCAGTTCGTATGCGGCCCACAAGGTCGCGACCGGTGATCCGCCTCCGGCGACTAATACCTTGCGGTCTCCCAACTTGACGCTGCGGATGAGATGCCCCTGATCCGAGAGCTTCGGCCATGTCGCAGCCAGCGGTTGGAGGGCCGGATTGGTTGTCGGACTGCCAATCAGAATCAACGAACCTGCTTCTGCTGGAACTTGTTCACTAACCTTCACATCCGCGTCGAATAGCTTCTTGAATTGAACGGCGACTTCCGAAGCGGCGAAACGTTCGAGCGCGGTGGCTTTGGGGCCGACGACGACATCAACCCGCGGACCGGCCACGGCTTGAGTTGCGAACAACAGGCCGATCGTTACGAGCAACAGTTGGCGGCTCAGGGTTGGCACAGACGCTGGCAGCGTCTGCCACGGAAAGACGGTCTTGAAAAACAGGCTCGGCATTATTTCGCCTCCTCCGAAATGCAGTAGAGGTGTTCGCGGGTGCGAATAAAAATCCGGCCGTCGGCAATTGCGGGGGTCGCCACGCAGGATTCGCCCATATCATTTTTGGCCAGAACGTTCAGCTTCGGCCCCTGCTCCAGGACGACGACGAATCCATTTTCTCCGACGACATAAATCTTGCCGTCACCGGCAACCGGTGACGCATAGTAATCGCCGATATTCTTAATGCGGGCCAGTTCCCAGTTGGACTTACCCGTTTTGATATCGAAGGAGCTGGATAAGCCCCCCTTCTTCACTACAAATAACTCATCGCCAACTACGAGCGGCGAGACTAGATTCGAGGCTGGAATCTTCAACTTATAATTATTCAGCCACAGCACGTTTGTCGCGGTCACATTGCCGGTTCCCCCGCCCTTGATCGCTTGAATGTTAGAACCGCCGCCGACCTGGTTCTGACTCGATTGGAACGCCGTGTCAAGTTCGTCCCCTTCAATCACGCCGTTGTGATCCTTGTCCGATAGATCAAACCGCTTCCAGAATTCCTTCGGCAATTCAGTCCGTTCCATCTTGCCGTTCTGGTCCGTATCGAGCCACTCGAGCAACGCGTATTTCAGCGTCCGTTTCTCGTCCCCGTAGCTCTGATTGGCCAGATAGATCACCCCGTCGCGCACCACTGGCGACGTCATGATCGTTCTCAACAGGGTATTACAATTCCAGCGTTCCTTGCCTGTCTCGGGATCATAACCCTTTAGCATTCCTGTGCCGGCGACGACGAGATCAGTTTGGCCATTGGCTTCGCAAATGACGGGAATCGCATATCCGCCGAGCATTTCCGGGCGTTCGGTCTTCCAGCGTTCGACACCCGTCGCCGCATCAAACGCGTACAGAACGGGATTCAGGTCGTCATCCTGATTGAAGAAGACCATGTTGTGATACACGATCGGCGACGACGCGGCCCCCCAGTCCATCAAGTATGCGGGTTGCGGTACAGGTTTTTGCCAGGCCGTTTTGCCATCCGCAACGTCCAGGGCCAACATCCCCAAGGTGCTGAAATAGACATATACCCGGTTGCCATCCGTGGCCGGAGTGGATGAGGCCTGACTATTTGGAGGCGTAATGCGCGGCAGTTTGCCAGTGTCGAATTCGCGAGTCCAAAGCGGCTTGCCCGTACCCGCTTCGAAGCACAGCACTCCGAATTTCTCGGGTGCTGTCATCGCCGTCACGAACACCCTGCCGCCCGCGATGATGGGACAGGCCACGCTGTCTCCCAGCTTGACCGACCATTTCACCTTGTCGGTTGTGGAGAACTCGACGGGTAAGGGATATTTTCCGGGGGCCACGCCGCTAGCATTGGGGCCGCGGAACTGACGCCAGTCCTCGGCGTTTAGCTGCGTTGAGAAAAATAATCCTGCTAACAAACAGGTCCGGAGCAGGACCTCAGAAAAACCGTGTTGTTGAGTTCGGCTTCCACGCATGTCGGTATCCCTGTGTGATAGTCGTTGATCGCTCCGCGATCGAAACGCGCTCGCAGTCGCGAGTCTGAATGGCATTGACGGTCCTCTTTTTATTCCACCCGCGTCCTGCAAATGCGTATCGATCGCGGAACGATCAAAGACTTTCATTCAATCGCTTCGTTCCGGTCCTTTGACAATTGCAAACCAGGTGTATCCTCGGCCGGCATGAGGGCCTCCTTTTTCTATCAGGAGACTAAGTATCAATGCCGTGCCGACAGACGTCAGCCACGGTACCGCAATGGCCAGAAATACGGTCGGGCCCTTCGATGTGTTAAAAATCTCCTGCCACCAACACCAGACAATAGCGACCGACAAGCCAGTCAGTGCAGCGGGGATCGCAGACCTCGCTGTGCAACGCGGCATGAACATTCCGATAAAAAACAATGCAGAAAGTGGTCCCACAAACAAATTGAAGAACCGCGGCATCAGGCTGATCAGCGTTCCCTCTTTCAACCGGGATGCCATTTCTGCCACCAG
The DNA here is from genome assembly GCA_028291605.1 of Planctomycetaceae bacterium. GTDB lineage: Bacteria > Planctomycetota > Planctomycetia > Planctomycetales > Planctomycetaceae > JAKFVC01. The sequence goes on from JAQGHS010000269.1 coordinate 10,671, forward strand.
GCAGGCGTTGGCAGTTACGATCACCGTGACCACAATCGTCGTCAACCGGGCAAATGTCAGTTCACTGACAATCCGCGGCCGGCCCTGACGCAATCGCGGTACAATATCGTTGGTGGCGACTGCCGTGATGGAATTGACCCCCGATTCCAAGGTCTGCATGGCATCGCAAATGAAGGCGGCGATGATCAGCCCTGCACACCCCATAGGGAGTTGGTGTCCCAGGAAGTGTGGAAATAACTTGTCGGCTTGCCCGGTGGCAGTCCAGCCGGCAGGCATCAGTTCGCTGTGCCGCAAGTAGAACGCCAGGAGAGCCAAACCCGCCGTCGCCAGCAGTCCTGCCATCAACAAATCCACGGCAACATTGATCAAATAGCTGCGGCGAGCGGCCTTCTGCGACGAGGTCGAAAAATACCGTTGCAGAACAACCTGGTCCGAGCCGTGCGTACAAACCGTCCAGAAAAAGTTATTGACGATCATCCAGACAATTGTCACACGGACGGTCAAATCAAAACTGATAAGCGGGGGCGACACGTGCTCCGGGGAATGCTTGGCCGCCGTGGCCCACCAGTCGAGCGGGCCGGTCTGATCGACAATCATCACGTAGAAAATCACCATCAGGACTCCGACGAGCAGCAGCAAACACTGCAACACGTCGGTCCAGATCATCGCCTGAATTCCGCCCACCGAGGTGTAGATGGCCGCACCGATCCCCACCGCCACAATCCACCAATAGATATCGTTTCCGGGCAGGATGGTAAAATCATCCCCCTTCACGCGATCGAGAGCCATGGACGCGGCATACACGACCATGCTCATCCATCCGAGTCGCAGGAAGATAAACAGTGTTGCTCCCAGCAGACGCACACCGTAATTGAACCGGCGCTCGAGGTACTCATAGGCGCTCGTCACCCTCAAGCGCATAAAAAATGGAATCCACAGAAAGAACACGACCGTCATGCTGAACGGAATGGCGAGATATCCGATAAACAGGCCAATGCCGTGCTTGATCATTTCGCCCGGGGAGCCCAGGTACGACAGCGTGGAAAACAGCGTCGCGAGAATGCTTAATCCGACGGCAAACCACGGCATCCGGCGACTGCCGATGAAGAAGTCATCCGTCGTTTCCTGCTTCCGCCCGAACCAGACTGCAATGCCAAATGTCGATAGCATGTACAGGACAATGACGGCATAGTCGAGCATCCTCAGCCCGCTATCGGTCGTCAGTGAGGTTTCGGGCGTCATGGAGCCTCCTCGTCGATGAGATGACCGATCATGTTCCGCGAGCGCGGGGGCACAACCTGTGTCCGCTACCCGGCGGAACGTCCGAGCCATTGGAACATGAGACCCGCGTTCTTTGCAAGTCGGAGGAGCCTTTCAATAGCAGATCAGCGGTAAATCATCCGCCTGTAGGATAGGCATCGTGCCTGTCATTCCTGCTGACACGGACAGGCAGGATGCCTATCCTACGAAATGCCGGCCCGCCAATTGCCATCCGGGATTGGAATCCAACGCCTCAGACGACATAATCATCGATCCGCGGATCTCACGGACCGTGAATTGGTACGATCCATTTGAATCACCTTGATGTTCGCCTCACGGCGAATTTTTTCACCACTTTCCATTAGCCCCACATTACAGAGTTATGCTCAACAAGATCAGCAGCCGCATCACCCAACCCAAGTCCCAGGGCGCTTCGCAAGCCATGCTCTATGGCACAGGCATGACCGCCGAAGACATGAACAAGCCCCAGATCGGTATCGCCAGCGTCTGGTACGATGGCAATACCTGCAACATGCACTTGAACAAGCTCTCCGACAAGGTCAAGGAGGGTGTCGTCGCGGCGGGCATGGTAGGGATGCGATTCAACACCATCGGAGTGAGTGACGGCATTTCAATGGGCACCGACGGAATGTCGTTCTCGCTGCAGTCACGTGATCTCATCGCCGACAGCATCGAAACGGTCATGTCGGCTCAGTGGTATGACGCCAACATCTCGATCCCGGGTTGCGATAAGAACATGCCCGGCTGTTTGATCGCCATGGGCCGTCTCAATCGTCCCTCGATCATGGTTTACGGCGGAACGATCCGCCCGGGCTGCACGCCGTTGCACCCCAAGCTCGATATCGTGTCGGCCTTCCAGGCTTACGGCGAATACATCACCGGCAAGATCACTGAAGAAGACCGAGCCGACATTATCCGCTGCAGTATCCCGGGTGCCGGGGCCTGCGGTGGAATGTACACAGCGAACACGATGTCGTCGGCGATCGAAGCCATGGGAATGTCGCTGCCTTACAGCTCCTCGATCCCCGCCGAAGACCCGCTTAAGTTGGGCGAATGCATGGCGGCCGGCAAGGCCATCCTGAAGTTGCTGGAACTTGATCTGAAGCCGCGGGATATCATGACCCGAGCCGCATTCGAAAATGCAATGGTCGTCATCATGTCGACCGGCGGCTCGACGAATGCCGTGCTGCATTTGATCGCCATGGCTCGCTCGGTCGACGTCCCTCTGACAATCGACGACTTCCAGAAGGTCAGCGACCGCATCCCCTTAATCGGCGATCTGAAGCCGTCGGGCAAGTATGTGATGGAAGATCTGCACAATGTTGGTGGAACTCCAGCGTTGATGAAGTATCTGTTGGAAAAAGGCCTCCTTGATGGCAGTTGCATGACGGTCACCGGGAAAACGATCGCCGAAAACTTGAAGGACGTTCCGGGGCTGGCGAAGGGGCAGCGGGTCATCGTCCCGATTGAGACTCCGATTAAGGCCACGGGCCATCTGCGTATTATGCGAGGCAACTTCTGTCCCGAGGGAGCCGTCGCCAAGATCACCGGCAAAGAAGGGTTGATCTTCAAGGGAATCGCCCGTTGCTTCGACAGCGAAGAAGACATGCTGCACGGTCTGGAACAGGGCAAGATCCAGAAGGGTGACGTCATTATCATCCGCTACGAAGGTCCCAAGGGGGGCCCGGGAATGCCCGAGATGCTCACCCCGACCTCGGCCATCATGGGTGCCGGGCTGGGTGAATTTGTGGCCCTGATCACCGACGGCCGCTTCTCGGGTGGTTCGCACGGCTTCCTCGTCGGACACGTCACTCCAGAAGCTCAAGAGGGTGGGCCGATTGCCCTTGTGCGGGACGGGGACGAGATCACGATCGATGCCGAAGTTAACCGGATTGACGTCGCCCTGACCGAGCAAGAACTTGAGACCCGCAAGGCGGCTTGGAAGCGACCCGCTTACAAGTACACGCGCGGGACACTTTATAAGTACATCAAGACGGTGAAGAGCGCCACTGAAGGCTGCGTCACCGACGAGTAGGCCATTACCGTAGCCACGGTCGCCAAAACCGTGGGTTTGGGCGACGTCAATCGTCCACAGACCCACGCTCTGGCGAGCGTGGCTACTCAATTACACCCGCAACAAAGGGATTGCCATGCGTGGACTGCTGATTGCCAGCCTGTTGATTTGCGGGATTGCTCTAACAACTTGCCGCGAAGGCAAAGCTCAAGATCCAAAGGCCAAAGTGGCTGCCGAGTGGCCCCAATTCCTGGGGCCGCAACGAAACGGAATCTCATCCGAAACAGGCTTGCTAAAGGCATGGCCGGCGGACGGCCCCAAAGAAGTCTGGCGCACTGCCGGCGGTCCCGGCATGTCAGGCCTGGCGATCAGCCAGGGCCACGCCGTGACGCTGATTCATCGTGAAGGCAAGCAAACGGTTATTGCCCTCGATGCCCGCACCGGGAAGCCGCAATGGTCCACTGTGGTTGCTCCGGAATATCACAACGGCATGGGGAATGGACCCCGTGCGACGCCGGCGATCTCTGGCGACCAAGTCTTCATTTTCACGGGCGAAGGAGTTCTCGCCGCGCTGAATTTAGCCGATGGCAAGCCGGCCTGGTCGCACAACGTCGTTAAAGATCTGGAAGGCGAGATTGCCGAATATGGGATGGCGTCATCGCCGCTGGTCGTCGGCAAGCAAGTCATCGTTACTGCTGGTGCTCCCAACGCAGCCGTCGTGGCCTACGACACAAAAACTGGCAAGCTGGCGTGGAAGACAGAAGACGGCGCGGCAGGATATTCCTCGCCTGCTCTATTAGAGCTGGGGGGACGACCGCAAATCGTTGCCTCCACCGGGGCGACCATCTTGGGGATCGCACCCGAGACGGGATCGCTGCTCTGGAAATATCCCTTCGAAACGAACTACAACTGCAACATAGCCACCCCGCTCGCTGTTAAGGGTCAAGTCTTCATCTCCGCCGGCGAAAACCACGGCAGCGTGCTGTTGGCCCTCAAGCCAAAAGCGGATCAGTTCGA
>JAQGHS010000277.1 GCA_028291605.1 Planctomycetaceae bacterium
CGATACCGTCTGCATCACCCGACTTAATGTTCCCGGTTTGAACCAGGCTATCAACCATCCCACGGATGGCAGCTTCTTTGTTGCTGACTTGCAAACTCGGGATTACGGCTCCCGGCACGACGAAGTCGGTTAACTTCATTGACGGCTCCTTTAACGCTCCGGATAAATCCCTGGCGACCACGCCAAAGCCGGAATCCTGATCTATCTCTCCGGTGATTCGATTCTCGATTGTTCTCTCATACCGCAGCCCAGGCAAGCCAGCGTTGTGCGCGACGCCCGGCATTATCCTGCTGCAGAGAAGGCGAGTTGCCGGAACAATGGCAGTCACCTTAATATTGTTCAAAATGCAGATCGCTACGGCAGACTGCCGCGGCCAAGCCGACTGGGGCATTACTCGGCGGGGGCCGCACCACGAATGGTGACGTCACCGCGATGATCCTGGACTTTTTCCTTATATTTTCTGATTTGCTGCTCCATCTTATGCAGCGCACTATCGAACGTGGCCGTCACATTGTCGCCTTCGTCGTGCGCTACAAAGTCGTGCTTGTGTTCGGCATCAACGAGGATTTCGACTCGGCAACGTGGTTTGTCAAAGGACACCGTGACATTGATGGCCGTGACACGTTCGAAGAGATTCAGCAGCTTTTCAGACTTACTACGGAGATGTTCCTGAATATCAGGAGAAATCGTCCCGTGCTTACACGTGACTGCGACTTGCATGTCAACCTTTCCTGTCACCGGCGAGGGCGTCCGGCGAGTCTCGAAGTTATCAACTGGCTGTTTTCGTTCGCTTGCCTGCTGTTCTTGTTCGCTTCGCGAAGTAGTGTTGCGATTTTACCGCACCTGTTAGTGTCCAGCATATCTCACGATCGCTTCGCGGCGCTTCGCAAGGACCTCAAAAGCAAATAAACTCCAAAGCCTCATTCCCTGCGTCCGTGAGGCCGGAGTTCTGGTGCAGCCGCGGAACTTCACGTCATCCCTGGGCAGTTCCCATGGAATACCGTTGTTTCAGCAAGCTGTATTTGGTTGACGTGCGTCCGGTTCAGGCCTTATCGGCTGTGGGTGGAGCATCACGACGCCCTCAATTCTAGCTCGCGCGTCAGACTGACGCCAGTCTGATAACAAACCGGCGACAATCAGTGATTGATCGAATCTGGTTGATGCATTTGTTCCCGCTGCAGCGGCGACTTTTGTCTCTTCATCCCTTCCGTCCTTTATATCCCTTCTGAATTCAAGTGACATAAAGGACGGAAGGGACTGACAGGACATAGAGAATGCGATTGCTGGCGGCCGCTTAAAAGTATCTATTTGATGTCATCCGTCTGTCGAAGTGATGACGAATTGTGGTGTGGCTGTGGATTGTAACTTGTCGCAACGTCACATGGGCGAGTTTTGTAACTGTATATAAACAGGTAAGATAAGACTTTATTTTTGGGATTTATTAGCTCGCTAACAGGATTGGCACGGCAGATGCAATTTCATTTATTGTCAGCCCAACCGAGTACCCATGACGCTGACATCAGAATGAGTTGGCGACTCGGTTGTGGCAGATCTAAAAAATGAAATCCAAGGAAGTCGAGATCATGAACACTCAAATTCGAAGCAAAGTCTGGGGTCTGGTTGCCGTCACATTGGTTTCTCTGGCGAGCGCCGGAAGTGCGTTTGCGGGGCCGATGATGCCCATGCAACCGCGATTGCGACCTATCGACCCACCCATCGTCAATCCCGGCACCCCCCGCCTCGGGATCATGGGCCATCTGCAGTACAACTGGGGCATGGTGGTCGATTCTGTGAATCCTGGTTCCACTGCCGATCGAATGGGACTGGAACGGGGTGACAAGATCGTGCGAATCAACGATCGCCAGATCAACAGCGACCGCAGCTACCAAGAATCCCTGTGGAGTGCCGTTCGATTTCAAAATGGCTTCGTCAAAGTGACCGTGGTCGATGTGCGATCCGGTCGGATGACCGATCGAACCGGGCATGTCCACACTGGATTCGAGCACAGTCAGCCGCGATTTGCACCTCACTTCAACACGAACTTCGGCAGCTACTAAGCAAAAGCCCTATGACGAAAATACAACCGGGGTGGGTGCGGGTGGAACCGGCATCTGCCCTGTTTTCATAAATGTCGAATGACCGTACCCAAAGGACCAAGGACGACGAACTCACACGTTGTCCTTGGTCCTTTGCCATTTGTCCTTTGACAATTCCCTCATCAATTGCCGTCCGGCACTCCCCCTGCTAACGTAGAGTTCTGCCGAATTTACCTCCCTTCGGGGTCTCATTAAAAAATCTTTTCGGATCCGATCCAGTGGCCACTCAAAGCTCGCCCTCCTTGCGCATTCTGGTGATTGGTGCTCATCCCGACGATTGTGAAATCAAGGCTGGGGGCGTTGCGGCGTTGTACCGGCAGCGAGGCCACGTCGTGCGGTTCGTCAGCGTGACGAATGGGGACGCCGGTCATCATGAGATATCGGGTCCTCCGCTCGCGGCGCGAAGGGCGCAGGAAACGTTAGCTTCGGGAGCCGTTTGCGGGGTGGAATACGAAGTCCTGGCGAATGGCGACGGCCAACTGGTCCCCTCGATTCCGGTCCGGTGGGAGCTGATCTCGATGATTCGTCGGTTCCAGCCCGACCTGATTTTGACTCATCGCCCGAACGACTATCACCCCGATCACCGGGCGACCTCACAGCTGGTATGCGACGCGGCCTATATGGTGACCGTTCCGGCGGTCGTGCCAAACGTCCCGTTCCTGAAAACCAATCCCGTCATCGCCTTTTTGTCAGACGATTTTCAATGCCCGTATCCGTTTCGGCCGACAGTCGTCGTCGATGTGACGTCGGTGTTCCCGGAAATCGTTGAGATGCAGGCGGCGCACATTTCGCAGTTTTACGAGTGGCTGCCCTACAATCAGGGAATACTGGACCAGGTACCGGCCGATGCGGTGCAGCGTAAGGCGTGGTTGGCCACCCAGGCAAAGGAACGTCTTAAGACGGTCGCCGATCGGTTCCGCGCCGAGTTGATTGCCACCTACGGCCCGGAACGCGGGGCGAAGGTTGAATATGCTGAAGCGTTCGAAGGCTGCGAATACGGTTCACCCCTGACCACGGAGAACGCGAAAAAACTGTTCCCGTTTTTTGCTTAGGCATGGGACTGATAGGACACCTAGGACGAATGGAACTTATGAGATTGATCCGGTTCCCATAAGTCCCATCCGAATCCGCTACAAAAAATGCCCCAATCCCATTACTTCCGGGTCTTCTGGACATTCCTCCGTAACTCGCTGATCCGCGAATTATCGATGCGGGGGAACTTCTGGATTCAATTGATCACGGAAGGCATTTGGTTTGTGTCCCAGTTGTTCCTGTTCCAGGTGATCTTCGCCAAAGTCCCGGAGATCAACACCTGGACCCGCTACGAATTCTTCGCCTTCATGGCGACCAGCATGATCATCAACACGCTGACCGAAGCCTTGTTTTTGCCCAACTGTGCCAACTTGAGCGAAGCCATCCGCACGGGGAACCTCGACTTTGCATTGCTCAAGCCGATTGATACCCAGTTTCTCGTATCCTTCGAAAAGATCGATCTGGCCGCCTTCAGCCAGCTTTCATTTTCGTTAACTTTGCTCGGCTATGCGCTGTGGAATCTCGGTCGACCAATCGGTTTCCCGCAAGTGGCGATGTATATCGGTTTGATCGCGATGGCGGTGATTTTTTTTTACAGCCTGATGATCAGCCTGGCCTCGACCAGCGTCTGGATGGGGCGCAACCAGGGCCTGCAGGACTTCTGGTTCTACATCACGATTTTTGCCCGCTATCCCCGAGACATCTACAACGGCAAAGCGATGTGGGGCGGCAGCGTCCTGCTGTCGGTCTTCACCTATTGGATTCCCATCCTGGTGGTGGTAACGGTACCGGCCCAAGTTCTGGTGCAGAAAGCACTTTCGCCCTCCTGGCTGGGGGCGGTGGCAGTCGCCGCGGCCGTGTTCAGTCTAGTCATCTCAAGAGTCATTTTTCAGTACGCGTTACGCAGTTACCGCAGTGCGAGCAGTTAGCAGCGCCCGTGGCCGACGCTGCTAGCGTCGGTTCTGATTTGATCTCTTCACGGGAGTTTTGAAAAGTCGATACGGACGCTGGCAGCGTCCGCCACGGGGGACTTTACCGGCAATTCCGCAAACGCGGTGAACCTTTCTGCCAGTCGACGGACTCTTATCTATGTGGATTGATCCTTTATCCGCTGGGGTGCGTTGTCATGAGCATGGAAACAACACTGCGACATTCGAATGCGGCGTTGCTGGCGACCTTGGCCTCAGGAAGCACAGAACAGGACCTCGCGCACCCTCGCATTCGCCGAATCAACGTCCAACCGGCCGGCACCGATCGAGATCAGATCGTCACGTTACGACCGCGACCGCTGTTGTGGCTGCGAAAGGTCTTGGCGTGCGGGTGGAGCGGCTATTTGCTCATTTCGCCGTGGTCCTCTTCAGTGAGGTTGGACTGCTGCTTGCTCGGCCTGATCGTGTTGGGAACGTTTCGCACGATTACGGTTTCGAATCAGCAGATCACCTGGAAATACCGGTTTGGGTTCCTGCCGTTTTACACCAGCCAGCTCAACCTGAAAGATCAGACCAGCATCGTGACCGGCTGGGAAGAACGCAGCGGCCTGGGCGAAGCCCTGTTGCTGGGACTGTGGGGAGCGTGTGTCGCCCCGCTGGCCGACTGGCTGTGTCCGTGGCGCGGCGGTCCGTATCGCTTGTGGGTGAAGAGCACCCAAGGGGTACGAACTTTGATCTGGCGCGGCCGAGTCGAACGGAGCTTCCATCGCAACCACAAGTTGCTCGGCCAGGCAACCGGACTGCCATCACAGCGAGCACCCGCGAGCGAATCGCAGCCGAAGTGGCTATAGTGGGGAATTGATGATTGATGATTGAAATCGGTAATCATCAATCATCAATCGGCAATCATCAATCGGAAATTCCAATGATTGAAGTTCACGGACTGACCAAAGAATTCCCGCTTCCCAAGGGTGGCCGAGTTCTCGCTGTCGACGAGGTGTCGTTTGCCGTGAAGCCGGGTGAGGTTTATGGCTTACTGGGGCCCAACGGTGCCGGGAAGACGACGACCATCCGCATGCTGTTGGGCCTGCTGGAACCCACATCCGGTGAAGCGATCATCGGCGGCTATCGATCGACAACGGCCCCCGACGAAGTCAAACGCCGCGTCGGACTGGTGTCAGCCAGTGCCGGCGTCTACCAGTGGCTGTCAGTCCGCGAAATGTTGATGTTCTTCGCCGATCTATACGGCGTCCCGGTCGATGTTGCCGCCCGAGAAGTCGAACGACTGAGCAAGATCCTCGGTATTACAGAACTCCTCGACCGCCGCTGCGGAACGTTGAGCACCGGACAGAAGCAACGATTGCATCTCGCTCGGGCGTTGATTCATTCGCCCCCCGTCATGTTACTCGACGAACCCACCCTGGGGCTCGACGTTCTTGGCAGCCAGGTCGTCCATGAATTCATGGCTCACCTGCGAGACCAGGGCAAAGCGGTGATCTTGAGCACGCACCACCTGGACGAAGCCGAGAACCTCTGCGACCGTTTCGGCCTGCTGCATCGCGGACGCCTGGTGAGCGAAGGCACGCTGGCTGAACTGCAGGAGCGAACCGGCTGCAAGGGGCTCGCCGAGATGTTCTTGAAACTCTCGCAAACTGGGCCGGCGTTGGTGCTGACGTAGCATGTTGTAGCCCGACTCTCTGAGTCGGGTGCATTCGATAATCTCCCTTCGGCGCTACGAGCATGTTGGCGCCCGAACGATTACAAGACGACCGAACTCTGCTGTCGAGATCCTTCGTCGCCTCCGCAGACCTGGCGAATTATGCTACAACGGGCAGCTGTCACTATTTCCCGTACCGCACCGCACACAGGTCGTCATGTCTCCCATTCCCGGCACGCCTCCAGATGCACAACTCGTCAAAGAAGCCTTTTGGAAGCTTGTTGCTGTGGTCGCGCGGCTGCGGGCCCCGGATGGGTGTCCCTGGGATCGCGAGCAGACTTTAAAGACTATCGAACCCTTCACGCTGGAAGAGACATTTGAAGTCTTTGAAGCGATCGATGCAGACGACAACGTGGGCATCTCGGAAGAACTTGGTGACCTGTTGTTGCAGGTTGTGTTGTACGCTCAGATCGCAGCGGATGAAGGTCGATTTGATTTGATCCCGGTCGTGAATGGGATCACGGAAAAACTGATTCGTCGGCATCCGCATGTGTTCGGTGAGGGACAAGCTCACACCGCTGATGATGTTCTGCGAAACTGGGAGCAGGTGAAGCAGCAAGAGAAGCGGCGTGAGTCGGCACTGGATGGTGTGCCGCTGGCGTTGCCCGGCTTGGCTCGTGCGGTGCGATTGCAATCGAAGGCGGCCAAGGTCGGTTTCGAGTGGCCGGAGCGCGACATCTTGTGGGCCAAGTTACACGAAGAGATCGGCGAGTTGGCGGTGGAGATGTTCCCTGACGGTGCGCCTCCAGTGTCGCGGGCAGCGATCGAATCGCGAGGGACTCCTGTCGAAAAGCCCCCTGCTCCCGATGCTGCGCGGCTGGAACGGATTGAGGATGAACTCGGTGACGTGTTGTTCGTCGTTGCCAATCTGGCACGTCGCTGGGGGATCAATCCCGAGGACGCCCTGCGTCGCAGCAATCAGAAATTCGCCCGCCGTTTTCAGGCGATTGAAAGCCAGCTCAAGGCCCAGGGACGGAAGATGCAGGAGACGTCGCTGACCGAAATGGAGGCGATTTATGACGAACACAAGCGTGCCGCGAAGCAAGATTCTGTCGAATAAATAAAATTCCATATCAGGCGTTAGCAGGGGGCTCTGGCGCTCCATTGTAGCCGTGTTGGGCTGGCCATCTGCCGAATGGCCAGCCGATCTTGATTTGCGATCAAAGTTCTGTGCAAGACAGGTGTTGCGCCGGTGGTAAACCGGTGTGAAATTGGGACTTTTTCGCACTATCTCGGCCTGCGCCTGCGAGATATCTGCCTGTCAGCGGAGGCGGTCTCCGGAGGCCTACTTTGCCCCTTCACCAAATCTTAACCGCTACGGAGTTCCCCTCTGCGAGCGCGGTTGGCATATTACTCTTAACAATGCGCGGGAAGGGACGCCTGGTGTTGATACACCGAGCGATAGTGAGCGGTGTGACCTTGTCCCAGGATTTCAGAGCGTATGTCTAATCAGCAGATTCTGTTAATCGACGACGAACGCGGCATTAGCGATCCCCTAAGCTACGCGTTACGTAAAGAGGGCTTCGAAGTCACCTGTTCTTATGATGGGCAAGACGGCCTGCGGCGAGCTCAAAGCTTGCTCCCCGATCTCATCATTCTCGATTTGATGCTGCCCCTGATCGAGGGCCTGGAAGTCTGCCGCCAGTTGCGAGGTGATCCTCGGACGCGTGAGATTCCCGTCCTGATGTTGACGGCTCGCACCGAAGAAATCGACGAAGTCGTCGGCTTCAACATGGGTGCCGACGACTATGTGACGAAGCCGTTCAAGATGAAGCCGTTGGTGCAGCGAGTGAAAGCCCTGCTCCGCCGTCCTCATCTGAAAGAACAATCGGTCGACGTAGTCAGCCGGCAGGGTATCACCCTCGACCGGTTGCATCACCGAGCGGTTGCCGAAGAGAGCGAATTGCCTCTGACGCCGACCGAGTTCAAATTGTTGTGGACCCTGTTGCGGCAGCCAGGCCGGACGTTCAACCGCAACGAGTTGATGGACGCTTCACGCGGAGAAGATGCCAACGCGTTCGAACGAACGATTGACGTCCACGTGCGATCGCTCCGCCAAAAGCTGGGTGCGCGTGCAGTCCTGGTAGAAACGGTCCGCGGGGTCGGCTATCGCTTCCGAGACGAACCGCACGAATCAATTCCCCCCGAAGCGACTGCAATCTAGAGTGTCGTTTGATCGCTCCGCGATCAAAACGCGACTGCAATCGCGACTCGCCAACATTCAAAGATCAGCAAGCCCACAGGGTCGATCGCAAAGTCCGTGGCCGCGCCCCCTCAACAATACGTGGCCGACGCTACTAGCGTCGGTACCGATGCTGGCAGCATCGGCCACGGCGGCGACTAGCCTTCGACGAATTCGTCGAAGTCGTTGGCCACGACATCCAGTTCGTCTTCGCCGGCTGCTACCCGTTCGTCGTCGGATGAGATTTCAGACACGTCGGAGACTTCATCGACTCCCAACGAATGGACTGTCCCTTGGGTGCGTCCGCGGATGTGCAGCTTGATGGGGACTTCTTGAAACGGCAATTGCTCGCGCAAGATGCCCAGCAAGTAGCGAATCCAGGTGCGGTCGAGTTGCTCCGGCAGATTGACCTTCAGCACGATCGTGGGTGGCTCGGTCGCGACTTGTGTGCCGTAGAATATCTTCAAGCGTTTGCCGATTTTGGTTGACGGCTGATTGCGTAGAATGGCGGCTCGAAGGACCTGGTTCAACTGGCCGGTTGTCACGCGGACTTTGGCCTGCTTGTAGATCGACTGGGAGAGGTTGATCAACTGCTTGGTATTGCGGTCGTCTTTGGCCGTGATGAAGGCAATCGGCACGTGGCGCATGAAGGAGAACGTCTTCATGGCGTATTCGGACCATTTGTGCGTCGTCATGCCCTTGGTCTGGGCCAGGTCCCACTTGTTGACGACGAAAATACACGGCTTGTAGTTTTCGGCGATGTAGTGGACCAGCTTTTTATCCACACGCGAGATCGGTTGCGTGGCATCGAAGAACATCAAGACGACGTTCGCACGGCGGATGCTGCGCTGGGCTCGGACCAGGCCGTAGAATTCGACGTTGCTCGCCAAACTCTTCTTTTTGCGAACACCCGGGGTGTCGATCGCCATGAAGGATTTGCCGTCGAGTTCAAACCGCACATCCACACTGTCACGTGTGGTGCCGGCGATTTCGCTGACGATCATTCGCTCGGTCTGCGCCAGGGCGTTGATGAAGGTACTCTTGCCGACGTTGCGGCGTCCGACGATGGCCAGCTTCAACTCGGGCAGTTCGGCACGTTCGTCGCCTTCGGTTCTTTCCTCTTGGTTCGGTGGCGGGAGCAGCTCGAGGATGCCGTCGATCAACTCATCGCGATGGCGTTCGCCGAGCACGCTGGTGCAGAGAATCTCGGCTTTGGCGAGTTTGTAGAACTCGGCAATATCCAAATCCTGCTTGGGCGAGTCACATTTGTTGACGACGATCAAGATCGGCTTTTTGATGCCGCGGAGTCGTTCGGCGACTTGGATGTCCAAGGGGACGACTCCGGTCTTGCCATCGACGACGAACAAGATGGCGGTCGCGTCGTCGATCCCTTTTTGGATCTGACGTTCGATGTCGGCCGAGAGATCATCCGAGTCGACAATGCCGATACCGCCGGTATCGACCAGTTCGAAGTAGCGATCCTGCTCGTGCATCGTGAACGTGACGCGATCGCGAGTCACGCCGGCAGTGGGATCGACAACCGAGATTCGGCGTCGTGTCAACCAGTTGAGCAGAGAACTTTTACCGACGTTAGGACGACCAACAATGGCAACTTTGGGCACCGACATCACGCACACTCCGACAGACTCAAAACCGCTATCTTAGCGAATTGCAGGGCGTGACGATACCGAAGGGGGTGTTTTGTTTGCGCATGTTCAGGCTCTGGCGACACAAAATCGCGTTCCAGGCGAGCCGGGCGGCGTAAGCCCCAGGATTCTTCGTTTCCGAAACCTGTGGTGCCGAATGGTGCTTAGGTAAATGGGCCCACAGTAACT